>JBOHFG010000109.1:0-25035 GCA_050699575.1 Pseudonocardiaceae bacterium | reverse complement strand
CGCCGCGGTGCGCGACTACGAGCCGTGGCGGGTCCGGGCCCGCTGTTTCGCGCAGACCGACCTCGCTGGCGCCCACCTGCTCGGCCGTGATTTCGAGCAGGCCGCCGCGGTGGGTCGCGCTGCGCTGCGCACCGCCGCCTAGGTCAGCTCCACCCGCACCCTCGACAAACTGCACACGCTGCAACGGAAGATCCAGCCACTGCGCGCCGCTTCGTCACACCTCCGCGAGCTGGACGAGCGCATCGCTGACTTTCTCACCCGGGTGTGAACCCGCATGGTTGCAGTATTATAAGGTCTATAATATGGTGATGACTATGGTAACCAAACAGGTCACTATCACGGTGGATGAGGAGCTTCTCGCCTGGTTCGAGCAGAAGGCCGCTCAAACTGGCAGCAAACTCTCGCCGACTATCGCCAGAGCTGCCCGGAACTGGATGCTGTGGGAAGACGCCGCCCGGTTGGCCGAGGCTGACCAGCGCAGCGACCGCAACACCGCCGACCACGCCGAAGCTGAGCTTGCCGCCCAGCGTGAAGCAGAGGCTGCCGAGGCCGGACAGGGACACGCCGCGTGAGGCAAGGGCAGGTCTGGCAGTTTGAACGCGACCGTCCGTCCAGGGAAGATGATCCCCGCACGCCTTACCGCGTTGTCGTCAGTGCCGACTATCGGTTGCCGCCTGAGCGTCGATGGGTCCTCACTGCCCCCATCGTGTCCACCCTGGATGTCGACACTCCGGTCGCGGTACGGCTTCAGCCCGGTGACCCCGTCAAGGGATTCATTCGCGCAGACGAGGTAACCCGCACTTATGTACCGTGGTTGACCGGCCCAGTAGGAATGATCACCGCAGTCACGCTGGACGCGCTTGCCACCGCGCTCCGCACCGAAATGGACCTCTAAGACGTCACGGTCCGTGACGTCTGGGGGAAGGACTGTCGTCGCGTGCCGTGGTGCCACTTCTGGCCCAACGTTGCGGGACCACCTGGGCGAGATCGTCTCACGTGCCGAACACGCCCAGGAACGAACGGTGGTGACTCGTCACGGCAAGCCCGTCGCTGCGGTGATCTCCATCGAGGGATCTGCGGGAGCGTGAGGCAGCGGAGGACGAGGCTGACCTGGCAGCGGCGCGAGACGCCCTGGCGAGTGCGGAGCAGCGTGTTCCCCACCGTGAGGTACTGGCCGAGTACGGCATCACCTGAGTGGCGAGTGACGAGATCGGATGGGCTGGTCCGGCGCTTCGAGAACTGCGACAGCTCGACAAGCCCGTTGTGTCCTCGCTGCGGTGACCAAGCTTGGCTCGAATCCTCGCCGGCCCGGACTCGGGCGTTGACCGGGTACCCCCCGGGAACGATGCGGCTTCGCATCGGGGACTACCGCGTGGTCTACGTGGTCCGAGATGACATGGTCCTCGTCACGGTCGTCCACCGTCGTGAGGCTTACCGAGGCCGGTGATCTATGCAGCTAGGGTTCCCGGCGTGACCCTCTCTGTCCCTCCCGTCATGACGTCAGCCGCTGTTGCCGCAGCGGCCCGGCGCTGCGAGGCGCTGAGCCGAGTGCATCGCCTGGCCACCTGGGTGGGTGACGGCAGGCCCGTCACGCCCAAGCATGTGCTGCGACCGCGGGACGTGCCTGCGGCGGCCCGAGTCCTGGGCTTCCTGGGATCATCCCGGATCAACACAGCCACGAGTGTCCCTGCCCTGCACCGCCCCTGGAAAGTTGCCCAGGCGATCGACTTCCTCCGGATCGTCAATGGTCACGCCGTGGCCGGCCCGGCACTCGGGCAGTGGCCCGACACCGATGACACCACCGTGTGCGAGCTGTGGCTCACCGGGTTGGTCACCGCGTTCGCGGCTGACTCCGGTAACGACGACGAGGCCGGCGCGATCGCGTTCTCCCGCATCATGCTCAGCGCGCTGGCCACCGACCCCCCACCGTCGGTTGTCGAGCTATGGGGGCGTGCACGCGACGCGCTCGCCGTCGAGGATTTGTCTATCGTTGATCTGTTGTATCGCTACCAACGTGATGACCGTTTCACGGCGATATCCAACATACTTGTTGAGTTTGGCGCCGCCACGCGACGCGGCGCGCGGCTGGTGATGACGCCGCTCGGCCGCTGGGCGTTACACGAGATGCTCGCGCTCATGCCCCAACCGATCAGCGCGGACCTGCCGGCGGACGAACTGCTCGCCCGGGTCGCCGACAGCGACGACACGTGGCAGGCCGCGCGGCCCTGGTTGATCGGCCGAGATCCGTTGCTGGCGGCCCGTGAGATCCTTGCGGCTGCGGTGGCTGCCACCCCCGCGCAGCGCATTGCCGCCGTGGAGATCGTCGATGCGCTTGACGAGGCGGCTCAGGCCGCCTGGCGCGACGTCATCACTGTGCCGAACCTCGCGGCGTACGCCCGCATGGCCCTCGCCGGCTGGAACCGGCCGCAAGCATCGAGCCCCGCGGACTCGGCGTGGCTCGCGGTCGAGTACGCCATGGCCGCACTCACTGATTCCGGACCCGATGAGGCATTGTCCTGCATCACCGAGCGGATAGCCGGCCAAGATCTCGACTCCCGGATGCAGGTGATCCGACGTAGTGACCACCCGGATACCGCCGCCCTGGCCGAAGCGCTGACGCTGTTCGTCGCCTCAGGAACTAAGCCGACCTCATTCCAGGTCTATCAGCTCAAGATCTCACTCAAGCGAATGCGGAGTCCGATCTGGCGCCGGGTACTGGTACCTGCCACCGCCCGTCTCGGCCTGCTCCACCAGGTGATCCAAATCGTGATGAACTGGGACGGTGACCATCTCCATGCCTTCTCCGTGGGCAACGTGCGCTACGGTGATCCATTCGACAGTCCTGATCTCGACGATGAAGAGCGCCTGCGGTTGAGCGACGCATTCATCCCCTCCATCAAGACCATCACCTACCTCTACGACTTCGGTGCCAGCTGGTATCACGACATCATTTTTGAGAAGGTGCTTGATCTCGACGTCGGCACGACGTATCCGGTCTGTGTCACTGGCAGCGGCGACTTCCCCATCGAGTACTGGACCGGTGAAGACGACGACCAGAAGCCCGTCCCCTTCGACCGGGATAAAGTCAACAGCCGCCTGGCCGGGCTGGTAGGTGAGTCGGATTGAGAAGGGCTTGCAGTGCCTGGCACCGGTTGACGGTAAGTTCACCCCTCGTGACGCCGGAGGGCAGCTGGTGCGGTGGCTGGCAGGGGAAGTGCGGTGGCCAGGGTCTTTGTCAGCTATGCCAGCAAGGATCTTGCGCTGGCCCGCGAGGTGCATGGGTGGCTGGTCGAGGCTGACCACGAGGTGTTCCTGGCCCAGGACCCGCGTGACGGAATCGTGCTGGGCAAGCAGTGGCGCGCGCGGCTGCAGGAGCGGCTACGGTGGGCCGATGCGGTGGTCTGTGTGGTCACCTCGGCCTATGGGGAGTCCACTTGGTGCGCGGCCGAGGTCGCCACGGCCCAGGCACGGGGTAGCCAGCTGCTGCCGCTACGCGCTGAGCCGGGTCTCGCCCATCCGTTGCTGACCGAGGTTCAGCACACCGACCTGACCCAGGACCCGGTTGCGGCCCGGGCGGCGTTGCGCCGGATCGATGCCGCTGGGGGCTGGGGCTGGCCGGATGACCGTTCCCCGTTCCCCGGGTTGCGGTCATTTGACGTCGACCGGCATCGGGTGTTTTTCGGCCGTGCTGCGGAGATCAAGCAGCTCACGGAGCTGGTGCGCTCCGCTGCCGAGGGTGCGGTGCTGCTAGTGGTCGGTCCTTCAGGGTGTGGCAAGTCGTCTCTGGTCCGGGCCGGGCTGCGGCCGGTACTGTCCAGCGAGCCGGGCTGGTGGACCCTGGCGCCGATCCTGCCTAGATCTGATCCGGTCGCGGCGCTGGCTCGGGAGCTGGCCGCCACAACGCGGCGGATCGGCTTGAAATGGACTGTGGAGTACGTCCACCAGCAGCTCGATGCACGGGGTCTGTATGGTGCTGGCCGACGTGCTGCTGGTGGCCGATCCACCCGGTCCGCAGCGGCGGCTGCTGGTCGTGATCGACCAGTTCGAGGAGCTGCTCACCAGACCGCCCCGTCCGAACGGGCCCGGTTCGCCAAACTGCTGCGCTCGGCGCTGGCCGGTCCGGTGCAGGTGGTGGCTACGCTGCGCCCGGAGTTCCTGAGTCAGCTGTTGACCAGCACCGAGCTCGCGGGTTTGCCCACGCAGATCTACACCCTGCGGCCGTTGCACCGCGAGGCGCTGCGCCTGGTGATCGACGGCCCGGCCCGGCTGGCTGGTCTGGACGTGGAGGAGCACCTGGTGGCCCGCCCTGGTCGGCGACACCGAGACCGGGGAGGCGCTGCCGCTGCTGGCGTTCACCCTGGCCCAGCTCGCCGACGGGGTCGGCCGTGGCGGGCAGTTGTTGACCGCCCGTTATAACCAGCTCGATGGCGTGCAGGGTGCACTGATCCGCCAGGCTGACGCTGCTCTCGCGGCTGCGGTCACCGCGGGTGGCCGACGTCGTGAGGAGGTGATCGCCGGGCTGCTGCGGCTGGTCACCGTCGACGAGCACGGCCGCCCCACCCGCTGGCGGGTCAACCGCGCCGAGCTGCCCACGCCGGTGGTCACCGAACTGGATACTTTCGTCACTCAGCGGCTTGTGACCACCGATGCCGACAACGGCACCGTGGTGATCGGCGTTGCCCACGAGAAGTTTCTCTCCGCCTGGCCGCCACTGACCGAGGCGATTGCGGCGAACGTGACAGCTCTGCGAGCCCGCCGCGCAGTGGAGCACGCTGCCACCGAATGGGATGATGGTGGCCGCCCACTTTCACGGTTGTGGGGTGGCGGCCAGCTCGCTGTGGCAGAGGCCAACACCGGCGCGCAAATTCGAGTCATCACCGCACCACCATCCCGACGAGAGGGTCCGAGGCACTGATTCCCGCACCGACACCGGGAGCTGGGTCACCGACCGCGTCGACCTCAGCCTGAAAGCCCGCGAGTTCCTACGCAGGGTAAACCCTGGAGGCTTATGCGGAAGGCCTATAAAAGAGAGGTGAAATTTTCGGAGTGTCGTAACCGATAGGGCAATGGTCTCAACGGGATAATTCGAAGGCTGTGCTAATAGTCGTCACACCCCGGAGGGACTTGTTAATGGCCATCATGGGATCGAGCAGGTACAGCAATCTGGTCGTGGCCATCCAGCGGCTCTCATCCTGCCGGCTGTCGATGAGCTCGCGGCACAGGAGCTTGACGGTGCGGTCGCGGATGTCGCTCCCGGGTACCCGGTCCCGCCGGATCACCTCGATGACGAAGTGGATGTTCTGACCGCGGTGGATGTTCGGATCGCGGTGCCGGTTGGGCAGCGGGCAGCGCAGCCGCCGATCGACGGCGGGTTGCGCGTCCGGCCACCACAGGGCGGCCAAGAACAGCATCACCCCGGCGTCCGGCCAGGGCCAGGTCGTCGGCTGCGGCGCCAGGGTACTTCCAGGTACACGGCTGCCACCAGCGCGGTCCGCGTGGGTGGTGCCGGACGATGTTGCACGCGGCCTGGTGCGCCTGAGCAGTGAGGAGCGCATCAAAGCAGCCGTCGTGGGTGGCGTGGCCCGGGTAGCCGGTGGGCGGCTCGTCGTCAGCTGTCACACGCCAGCATGGTAGCCGCGGCAATCGGCACCCGCACACAGGACAAGGGCGGGCTATCCCGGCACCGGTACTGGTCTTTTCTCCCGGTTGCTGTGGGATTCACGGCTTGAGGAGCTGGCCGAGCGTGACGAGCTCGTAGCCCTGGGACTTGAGCTCGGGAATGAGCAGTGCGATCGCCTCGGCGGTAGCGGGCGCGTTCGGTGTCTCGTGCGAGCCGTGCATGTGCAGGGCGACGATGGTGCCGGGCCGGATGTGTGCCATGACCGAATCGAGGACTGCCTGCGGGTCTGGCTGGTACGCGTCGCCGGCCGCTGTCCAGTCGGTCGCCTGCTCGCCCAGCGCGGCGACGAGTGCGACGTCGCGCTGGTGGGCACAGTTGATCGACCCACCAGGGAACCGGAAGTAGTAAGGGCGTTTGCCGGTGATCTGCTCAATCACCTGTTCACTGTCGTGGACGGCGGCGAACTTGTCTTCCTCGCGTAGTACGGGCAGTGTGTAGCACGGACGGAATGCCTTGTGCTCGAGCGAGTGGTTGGCGATCTCGAACAGTGGATCGTCGCCGAGCGACCTGGCGAGCTGTGGGTAGGTCTGCGCCCACAGCCCCGTCAAAAACAGGGTGGCGGGCGTACCGGTCTGCCGCAGCACGTCGATGACGTGCTCGTTGTACCAGGTTCGCACTTCCCCGGACTCGAGGCGTCGGCGCATCTCTGGGGTCATGTCGGCGTCAAAGGTCAGGGCAACCCGCTTCCGGTCGCTGGGTCCCGCCTGGACCGCGACCGGTTGCGGCACCGCCCGCTGCTGACGCGCCACAACGGACTCCGATACCCTTGGCGTACTTGACGACGCTGGCGTCGATCTCGTGGCACCGGTGCCTGGGATGCCCACCACACCAGCAAGAGCGATCCCCAAAATCTGCACGGAAATGAGTCCCCGTCCGGTCATCAAGGTCGGGGGCCTATGTGTTCCGCGGGTGGATCCGGCTGTGGCGCACTATGGCCGTTGTGATGCTCAACGCTGAGGGCTCAGAAGTCACTTTGGTTGGCTGCTCACCAACTGGTGAACACGCTGATGGGATAATCCGACCACGTCGGCTGCAACGCGCTGAGACAACCCAGCAGACCTCACCGCCTCGATCGCATCGAGTCTTGCTGCATCGCGCTCGGCGGCCTTCGCTGCTTCTTCTTCCATGATGTCCCGGAGTTCGCGCTCGGCGGCCATGAAGCGAGCCAAAGCATCCGTAACGTCGCGGCCGTTGACTTCGTAGCGCCAATGAATGACAAAGTCGTCGAGGTCGGCGTCGGTCATGCCGGCGATGTAGTCGCGAACCTCGACATCAAGGTCGGAAAAGTGCTCGACATCGGTGGCGCCGACGTCGTCGATAAGAGCGACCCATAGGTTGTCGTCACGAGTGACTCTCACGTCGTAGCTGGTCATTGTCCCTCCGTCCACTTCTCGCCGAGCAGGTGAGCCAGGCTTCGCTCGGTGTTCTCCAGAACCTTCCGTGACAGGTCGCGCGAGTGCCCGGTAAGACCGAACCGGCCAACCTCGTTGCCCTCAGCGTCGACCAGTACGAAGATGCGGTGAGATCCCTTGCCGCGCTTCGGTAGCTCTTCGACGGTGAGGTGATGTCGCCTGGCGAGTTTGCGGACCAGCGTGAGCACCTGCGCTGGCTTCATCCTCCGGTTCACCATGAGTATAAGTCTAGCCAGCTAGACGGACAAGTATCAAACGTCCTAGACTCACCTAGCAGCGATGACATGATGGCGTCGTCACTGTTTCTGGTCGTGGTGACCATGTCACTGGGCGGCTAAGGATCCATGGCGCGGTAGCGGTCGCGGAGCGCGAGGATCCGCATCCGGCGGGCTGAGGTGAGGTAGTCGGGTGAGCCGAGGTACATGCCGCCGTACTGGTGGGGATCGACGCCGATGGCCCGGAGCAGGGGTTCGCTGCGCTGCGAGACGCCGCTCTGGCTCAGCCCGAAGTGGCCCATGAGGTCTTTGACCCGCATCGTGCCATGGAACAGGTCGTTCGCCTTCCCGATGCCCCAGCAGATCGCTGCGGCCGCGGTCTCGGCCCGGCTACGGCGCCGGAAAATCTCCGGGTCGGCGGCGGCTGCGCGCCCGAGGTACCGGCGGCAGGCCGTGCGGTACTCCACGTCGAGCAGCTCCGCGCAGCACCGGTCGACCAGCGTGAGTACCTCGGTCACGCGGGCGTGGATGTCGGCGGGGATCGGGTCCCACGCGAAGGGTTCGTCGGGCAACGGGGTCGCGTCGAGCTGGTCCAGAGCAGCCTCGCCGCCGACGGCGCGGCGCAGGGTGTCGAGCATGATCTCCGGGAAGCTCGGTGGTTCGGACTCGAGGAGCGGCAACGGTCCGTCGTGGTCGAACGCGCCCATTGCCAGCAGTAGTGCGGCCGGGCCCTGTGGTCGCGGTGACCGGATCGTCTCCTGGTACTCTGGCTCGTACTCATCGACCGCGGCGAGCGTGTCAGCGGTGAGTGCGGCCCGGATGCCGCGTTCGTGGTGGCAGAAGCGGATCCAGGCCCGCAGCAGGTCAGGCGCCTTGGCGAGGCAGGTTGCATCGGCGGCGATCTTGCGAGGAATCCAGTCGACGAGCAAAATCTCCACGGCTACCGGGCTCCAGCGCAGCGGATCGCCCGGTCCGTAGTCGGTGCCGAACCACAGCACCGACTGGAGCAGGCCGCGGTGGTCAGAGTCGTCGAACCCGGCGCCGAACGGCGAGGCGAGGAAGCGCTCGGTGAGCTCGGCCAGCGTGTCGTCGTCCCAGTGCGGGCGCTGGTAGCTGTTTCCCCCCAAGGGCAGCAGGCCGATGGCCCATTCGACGAGTGGGCGGCAGGCGGGCCAGCTGTCCGTCTCGAACGGTGGGAACGTGATGGTGCTGCGCTCGATCGCGTCGAGGATCCGGACGCGGGCGTCGGCCGGATCGAGATCTGACCAGGTCGTGTCCGGGCTGTCACCGGCGGCAACCTGCATGTGCTTGATCAGCGTATCCAGTGGTTCGGGGACCGCAAAGGCGTCTTTGAGCAGCGTGCCCAGGTTGTGGTCGATGTAGACCACGAGCGACAGCGCACCACCACCGGGCAGGCTCATTCCGATCATGATGTTGTCGCCGTCGCCGAGCACGTGGCCCATCTCGACGATCCCCTCGACCGTGGCCTGGCTCAGGTCGGTGAGCCATCCGGGTAGGGTGTGCCCCCGCTTGGTGATCTCGCGGCGGACCCGGCGGCGCAGCATGTCGTCGCCGGATAGTTCGGCGATCACGGCCAGCAGCGCGGAGGTCTCGAGCCGCTCCACATCGAGGAAGGTCCGCACCATCTCGTCGCGAGACGGCAGGCGGGGTGGTGGTGCCGACTCGAACGGGCTGGGCCGCCGTGGCTCCAGTGCCGCGAGCAGCGAGCTGACCAGCGACATCAGGGCGAAGGGGTGCTCGCCGGCGAGGGCGGCATCGACATCGCCCATCAGATCTGACCGGGCTCGCCGCTGGGTGGGTTGGCCCTGACCCGGCCGTCGCTTCTCGCGGTGCGTTCGCTTGGGCACGCCGGGGAGATTAGACCTCAGGTGAGACGGCTGAGGAAACGGCCGACTTTGGCTGCCGTGCTGGGGCTCTGGGTCAGGGCATAGTCGTAGAGCGCGATCGGGATCGCGAAGGAGTAGGTCGGGTAGGCGTGGATCGAGCTGATGATCGCGTCGACGGTGAGGTCGTTGTTCATTGCCAAGGTGAGCTCGTTGATCATCTCTCCGGCGCACTGCCCGGCGATGTGCGCCCCGATGAGCCGCCGTTTGCCGTCGATGAGGAACTTCATCAGCCCGACGGGCTCGGCGTCGGTCACCGCGCGCTCGTTGTGGCGGTAGGGGAAGCGGATGACGTCGCACGTGTCACCCGCCGCGCGGACCTCGGCTTCGGTCCGGCCGACGTGGGCGATCTCCGGGTCGGTGAAGGTCACCCACGGCAGATGCCCGGGGGAGAAGGCCGCCTTGATCGGGACGAAGATGTTGCGCACCGCGTGCGCTGCCTGGTGGCCGGCGTAGTGGGTGAACGCCGGCCCGCCGGTCACGTCACCGACGGCGTAGATGTGCGGCTGGCTGGTCTGGAGCAGGTCGTTGACGGGAATGCCCCGGTTGTTGGGGGTGACCCCGGCGGCGTCAAGCCCGAGCTTGTCCACATTCGGCACCCGCCCGACCGCGCAGAGGATTGCGTCCACGTGCAGTTCTTCCGAGTCGAGGGTGAGCACGATGTCCCCGCCCTCCCGGCGCGCGGCGTGTGGCCGGGCGCCACACCGCACGTCGATCCCCTCGGCGGCGAACTGGCGCTCCAGTACGTCGATCATGTCGACGTCGTCACGGGGAATCAGCTGTGGCCCGCGTTGCAGCACGGTCACCGTGGAGCCGAGCCGGTGCAGCGCCTGGGCGAGCTCCACCCCGATCGGGCCGCCGCCGATCACCGCGAGCCGTCCCGGGAGGTCGCTCAGGTCGAAGACGTCTTCGTTGGTGAGGTAGCCGACCTCGGCTAGTCCCGTGATGTTCGGTACCGCCGGTCGGCTACCGGAGGCGATCAGGACGAACTTGGCGGTGATGTCCTGGTCACCCACCCGCAGAGTGTGCGGGTCGCGGAAGGTGGCGCCACCGAGCAGGACATCGACGCCCAGCTCGGCCAGCATCTCGGCGTCGTCGAGCTTGCCGACCTCGGTGACGGCCTGCCGGACCCGGGCGTTGACCGCGGCGATCCCGGTGTTGAGGGGTTGCGCGGGCAGGCCCCACCGGTGTGCGGTGGCGGCCTCGTGGGCCACCCGTGATGCCTTGATCAACGCCTTGCTCGGGACGCAGCCGTAGTTCAAGCAGTCTCCACCCAGCCGGTCCTTGTCGATCAACGCGACCCGCTTGGCGAAGAACCGGGCGAGCCGGGCAGCGGTCAGCCCAGCCGATCCCGCGCCGATAATTGCCAGGTCGTAGTCGAAGGACGGCATCGTGTTGTCCGATCAGCCGGGGTTGGTCGTCGTTAGGGGCAGCGTTTGGGAGGGTTGGTGGTTCTTGAAGAGCGGCAAACCTCGATCTCACGAGGCACGGACGTCAACGATCGGTAGCAACCGGCGCAGCTCGACGTTCTCCACCGGGTCGAGCACACAGTGCTGGACGCAGGCGGGGACCAGCTCACCGGTTGGCGGGTGCGCCATCGCGTAGTGGCACGACGCCAGCCGCTCCTGGGTGGCGAGGATGCGCGGATCGGTGGCTTTCTCGCCGCGCTGCATCAGCTCCCAGGCCGGCGCGACGTCTGCGGCGTCCATGAACTGGTGCACCACGAACGACACCGGCCGGATGCCGTGCCGCGCCACGGCGCGCACCCCGCCGACGCGCCGCACCAGGCGGCTGATCCACTGGGCCCCGAGCACCACGACGACCGGGTGGCGCACGATCGTCCGCATCACCTTGCCGACCAGATCCGGCAGCTCCACCCCGGCGAAGTTCACCTCACCGAAGTAGCGGAAGAAGGCCTCCCTAGCGGCGAGGTCACGCGGGTCGTCACCGGCCAGGAACGGGTGCCACCGGGGGCCGACGTAAAATCCGTACGCCGCCCGGTTGCACCGCAGGTCACCGTGCTGCACCACGGTGTGGTCCAGTGCGGTGCCCGCACCTTTCTCGATCTCCCGCCACACCTGGTCCATGCCGACCTGCTGGTAGTCCTCGTGCCAGCGCCGGTCGTCACCCACGAACGCGGCGGGCTGGAAGGAGAACATCCCGAACCCCATCGCGTGGCAGTCCCGCACCAGGTCGGCAACCTGGCCGAGGTTCGCTGGGGTGACCGTCATGTTGTGCGCCAAGAAGAAACGCACCCCATGCTTGGCACGCAGCTGCCGGAACATGTCGACGAAGCGCTGCCGGTAGGGGTTGAGCTCCCGTTCGCTGCCCGGGCGCGGGATGCCGCGCCGGCCGAACATGAACATGTCGAAATGTCCGGCGAAGGACAACCGCTTCAGCCGCGGTCGGCCCTGTTCATCCAGCGCGAGCCGCTCGAGGTAGTTGGGGTCGAAGTCGCCGTGGGACATGCTCATCGGCTCACGCCCGTAGCGGCGCATCGTCAGCAGCGTCGCCGCGTGGTCGTCGGGGCTCAGCAGCGTCACTTCCCCGCCGATCAGCTGGGCGTGCGCCCGGGGGCCGCGCAGCCGGCGCAGCAGCGCCATCTGCTTGTCGACCTCGGCGATGGTGTGTGACCCGTCCACACGGACCCGGTTGGCATCACGCGAGTGGTAGCAGGGCGTACAGGCCAGATTGCACCGCGGGAACACCCCGTGGGTACCCTCGCAGCCCACGGCATGCCGGCCGAGGAACTGGCCCGGGGTCTTGACGTGCTCGGGAAGCTCTGCCCAGCGGCGGCGCAATACTGCGGCGTACTCCGGATCGACCGGCCGGGTCCGCCGTTCCCACCGTCGCAACACCCCGATCACGCCCATGGGCCGCACGCTCCTCCAGCAGCCGCGCTACTCGTGAGTGCGTAACAGTGTTCAAACACTGTTACGCACTCACGAGGTGAACCGGTTCACCGACACGGACAGAACAGCACCGTAGCGGCTCGAGGGGGAGATGTGTCGATGACGAGGTTGGCGCTGTGTGGAGGGATCTACTCCAACCCGTACGCGTTGCGGGCCTTCGTGCGCGACGCACGAGCCCGCGGCGCCGACCGGCTGTGGTGCCTGGGTGACTTCGGCGCCTACGGGGCTGAGCCGGAGGCGATCTGGTCGTTGCTGATCGACAACGGTATCGAGTGCATCGCCGGCAACTATGAGCTCGCGATCGGCCGGGGGGACCCCGACTGTGGCTGCGGGTACGCCGACGATGACGACAACGCCTTCGCCGCGATCGCCTACGACTACACGCTGCGGCACACCTCCGCGGAGTTCGCCGGGTGGATGCGGACCCTGCCCACCGAGCATTGGGAAACCCTCGACGGAGTGACGGTGCATCTGGTGCACGGCTCCCCGCTGGCGGTCAACGACTTCTGGTGGGAGTCGCTGCCCGAGGCGGCGCACCGGCTGCGGATCGAGGCATCCGGAGCGGAGGTGATCTGCTGCACGCACTCCGGGCTACCGTGGATCAGGCCCTTCCCCGACGGCCCCGGCCGTGACACCCTGGTGATTAACGTCGGGGTGCTCGGCCGGCCGGCCAATGACGGCGGCCAGCACGTCTGGTACACGCTACTCGACATCGTCGACGGCCACGCCACCGCGCAGCTGGTGGTGCTGGACTACGACTGGCGTACGCACGCCGCGTCGATGCGCAACGCCGGGCTACCCGAGGCGTTCATCCAGGCGGCGGAGACCGGATGGTGGACCACCTGCCTGGAAATCGTGCCGCCGGTGGAACGCTCCCGGGGCCGCTTCCAGCTTTACAAATCGGCGATGCCGTCCTTCGCCGGCGAGCAGGTGTCGTGGGGTCCGGTGCCGGAGATCCCCGACGACGGGGTCCCGGTGCTGCCGCTGTTCGGCTCCGCGCTGTTCCCGCCCCGGTTGTGGCTCTACACCAACTTCCACTGCAACCTGGCCTGCAACTACTGCTCTGTCGCCTCGTCCCCGCAGGCCCGGCGCCGCCAGCTGGGCCTGGCCCGGTTCCGTGAGCTGGTCGACGGGGCGGTCGCGGAAGGCTTCACCGAGCTGTACGTCACCGGCGGTGAGCCCTTTCTCGAACGGGACCTCGTCGAGATGCTGCACTACGCCACTGAGCAACTCGACGTGGTCTGCTTGACCAACGCCATGCTGTATCAGGGCTGGCGGCGCACCCAGCTGCAGCGTCTCGCGGGCCGGCCGCGGTTGATTCTGCAGACCTCGCTGGATGGCGCGCAGCCCCGGTTCCATGACGACAACCGGGGACCGGGCGCGTGGGCCAAGGCGATCGACGGCCTGGAGCTGGCCCTGTCGCTGGGCCTGCCGGTGCGGGTTGGGATGACCGAGACGGCGCAGAACTCCGCCGAGATCGAGCCGCTGCGGGCGCTGCTGGCTGCCAAGGGCATCCGGGGCGCGGACTTCGCGGTGCGACCGCTGGTGCAGCGGGGCCATTCCGCCGACGGGGTGGTCATCGGCACCGACAACACCGTGCCCGAGCTGACCGTCACCACTGACGGCTGGCACTGGCACCCCGCCGGCGCCGACGTCGACACCTCACCGGACATGCTGCTCGCCGGGCCCGACGTCGGCATGGCTGAGGCCAAGCGGCGGGTCGTGGAGCTGTTCCTGCGGCTGCGCCAGCGCGATGGTTCCCTACCGCTGATCTACAACTGTGCGGTCTGAACGCGAGTAGGCCCGAGAGACCTCGTCGACCTGTTCGTAGCCGGCGCGCAGCAGGAAGGAACTGTTGCGGCCGTAGGACTTCATGCCCAGCACGAAGAAGTTCGGCTCCGGTACCCGCAGCGCATCCACCCCGGGCGAGGCCTGAGCCAGGCAGTCTGCCGGGCCATCGCCCGCGGCGGCCAGCAGCGCCGCAGAGAGGTTCATCGGCGCTGCGGTGGCGTAGCACTCGTGGACCTGGAGCTGCCGGTACAGCGAGGTGTCACCCAGGAAACCGGTCAAGGCGATGATGCGGTCGACGACGACCTCCTCGACCTCACCGGCGATCGACCGGAGCGAGACCACCACACCGTCGCCCGTACCGCTGGCTGCTTGTAGCTTGTCCACCACCACGCCGGTGCGGACCTGCACACCGGGCACCGCGCCGCAACGTAGCCGCTGGGCTACCTCGACCAGCTCCTGGCGCTGGGGGAGCGGGTCGTCGGGAACCTCGCCCCAGTTCGGGTCCGCCGCCCGCACCGCCCACACGAGGTGGGTGCCAGGCCGTGCGGCGGCCAGCTCAGCGAGGTCACGCGCGGCGGTCTGCGCTGATTTGCCGGCCCCGACCAGTAGCACCCGGCGGCCCGCCCACTCCTCGATCTCGCGGCCGACATCGGGAATCCGGCGGGTAATCCAGTCCGTCACCCGTTGCTCGCCCGGCGCCGGGATCCCGCCGTCGCCGAGCACGGTGGCCTGGCCATAGCTGCCGGTGCAGTCCAGCAGCAGGTCTGCGTGCTCAATCCGTTCAGACTCGTCGGTGATGAGCAACCGGAACGGGTGCGAACCGCGCTGTGGGCTGCCGATCTTCTCGTGCTTGAGCAGGCCTTCCCGAGCGACGGCGAGCACCCGGGTGCGTCGGCGGATGGTGGCCGCCAGCTCGGGTAGCTCGGCCAACGGCCCCAGCAGCTGCTCGGCGAGCTCCCCGCCGGTCGGGCAGTACTCGGCGGGCCCCGGTGGGGTGATCCCGGCTGCCTGCAGATGCGCGAGCATCCGCGTCGACGCATTCATCGACCAAGGCGTGAACAGCCGGATATGGCGCCACGCCGTCACGTTTGCCGCCACCGACGCCGCGGACTCGTACAATGTGGCGGACCAACCGTTGTCCAGAAAGGCCAACGCGGCATCAAGGCCCACCGGCCCAGCACCGAGGATCGCAACGTGGCCAGGTCCGCCGGCTACCGCTGTCACGTGACCTCCTTCTTCTTGCTCGGAACCATTATGATGTGCCCGTTGGAGTCATCCCAGCAGGTCCGTTCGTCACCGGGGGAAGTTTTGATCGAATGAGCAGGCCGGTGACTGTGTCGATCGTGGTGCCCACGTTGAACGAGGCAAGCCGGATCGAGCCCTGCCTGCGACGGCTGCGCAGGGACTTTCCCGACTGTGAGCTGGTGGTGGTCGACGGTGACAGCACCGATGGGACCGTCGAGCTCGCCGCTCGATACGCCTGCACCGTCCGCTGCGCAGCGGGCCGCGCCATCCAGATGAACGCCGGAGCAGCGCTGACCAGCGGTGAAATCCTCTGGTTCATCCATGCAGATTGCCAGGTGCCGGCCGATGCGCTGGACCTGCTCCGGCGGGCGTTCGATGACCCCGGTGTGGTCGGAGGTGGTCTGCACTTGAGCTTCGACCAGCGCAGCCCTGGCCTGGACTGGCTAGCAGTCAGCTCCAACCTGCGGGCTCGCCGGCTCAACTGGATATTTGGTGATCAGGCGATGTTCATTCGCCGCGACGTGTTCAACTCGGTGGGTGGTTTCCCCGAGATACCTCTCATGGAAGATCTTGAGATGTCTCGTGTCCTGCGGCGACGGGGCCGACTCGAGGTGGTGCCGACCACTGTCATCGCGTCGGCGCGGCGGCTGGTCGACCAGGGTGTGTGGCGCATGACCGTGCTCACGCAGCTGCTCAAGCTGCAGTATCTCCTCGGTGTCGACCCGGAGCGGATTCGCCGCCGCTACGAGGCCGGCACCCGCCGCGGCCGCCGGCATGCTCAGACCCGGTAGAAGATCCGCTCACCGCGGCCCAGGACGACTGATTTTCATTTACCCGGTTGCCACAGTTCCAGCGAACACTACTATTCTGAAGTACTTGTGTAGTCAGGATGTATGAGGGGGGTGGTGGGGCCATGCCCGTCGATCATCGGAATGATCGCCCGATCTACGCCCAGATCGCTGATGAGCTGCGCTCTCGGATCAAGTCAGGTGAGTACGGGCCAGGCGCTAAGTTGCCGAGCGAGGCCGAGCTGGCAGGCGCGCATGGCGTCACCCGGGTGACGGTGCGTCGAGCGCTGGCGGTGCTCGCGGCCGAGGGACGCACTGAGTCGATCAAGGGTCGCGGTGTGTTCGTGCGCGAGGTACCACCCGTGATGCGGATGGGGAACAACCGCTTCAGCCGGGAGGCTCGGCGGCGGGGTTTGGGTGCGTTCGCGGCTGAGGCGGAGCGCCTGGGACTGGCTAGCGGCCAGGAGGACTTGGAGATCGTGATGGTGGACAGCCCGCTGGAGGTGGCGGAGGTGCTCGGGGAACCGCGCTCCGTCGTCAAGCGTCGCCGGATGATCCTTGCTGGTGTTCCCACGCAGCTGGCTGATAGCTACGTCCCGCTCAGTATCGCCGACAAGATCGGGTATGGGAGGGGCGCAACGGCGCCCGGCGGCACCTACGGCCTTCTTGAGCTGCACGGTCATGAGATCACCAAATTCCGGGAGCAGATCTCGATCCGGTCTGCTGACCCGGAGGAGGCCATTGCGCTTGAGCTGCCCCTCGCTGCGCCGGTGGCTGTTCTCGTCCGTATCGCGTACGACCAGGCCGGTCGGGCGGTGGAGTACTTCGACAGTGTGGCGGCCGGTGACAAGCACATCTACGTGTACGAGTTCGACGCTCCGAAAGACTGATCGTGCGGATCCTGACCTGCGGAGACTGGCCCCTTTGGGTTGGCGAGCCTGTTTTCCGGCCCGCCTACCTTGGTATCCTGCTTACCTGTATACATTGGTAGGCAGGTATATCGGCAGTAGGAGGGGTAGGGGCCGGTGCCACAGGCATGCAGAAACGATCAGACAGTGTCCTACGCGGGCAGCGTCATGGGTGCCTACACGGGCAGCGTGAGTGGGACCTACGCGGGCCACGTGAGTGGTTCGGGCCTTTGCCGGCTGTGCGGAGGGTCCGGCCGAGGTGAGCGATGACTTGTATTCCCGGATCCGACAGCGACCAGGTTGCGACGTGATGCCCCGGGCAGCCAGCGAGCAGCCCTGGACTGGGTTGAGCCCGGCGCAGGCTCATGGGCAGGCCTGCGTGATCTGCGGTCGTAGTGTGCGTACCCCGGGATTGGTGCAGGTGCCGATAGGCCGCTCGATCAACGGGTCGGAGGTCTACGTCTGCGTGGGTTTCTGCGCCAATCTGGCCCAGCCGCCAGCTGGGTGCCTGCCGATCCCTGACGAGGCCCTGACCGCCGGTGGTGTCGCCTTTCTGCACGTGTTGGATCGGACCACCTCTACTGGAGATTCGCGGCAGGCCAACCCCGATGACCTGGTGGCCACGACTGTCCGGGCTGCCGCACCATTGATTGTGGCCGCGGAGTTGCGACGGCTGGCGGCGCAGATTCAGGGAGACGCCCTCGGTCACCAGTACCTCCGGGAACGTGCCTACCAGCTTGACCCCCACGGAAGCGGTGACTCCTGGCCTGTTCCAGGGATTCGGCGCGGACCAGATTGACGCCATCGTGCACGCGGGCTGATGGTTTTTCGGTGAATGCGTCGATCACCCGTACGGCGTACGCGGGACTCAGGCGTCGGCGGATTTCGTCCAGGCTGAGCCAGCACACCGACAGGGCCTCACTGGTCGTCGTGAGCCGACCGCCGGCCGGTGAGCAGCGGAACACTAGGGCCACGATCCCTCGGGACATGTTCTTGTAGACACCGGTGAGGCGCTCGACCCGCACAGCGATACCGGTCTCCTCGAAGACCTCGCGGCGGACACCGTGCTCAAAGGTCTCGCCCAGCTCAAGCACGCCGCCGGGCGGCTCCCAGCGCAGGTTATCGCGACGCCGTACCGCAAGGACGCGCCCATCGGGGCGGATGACGACTCCGGCGATGCTGACAGAGTGTTTAGGCATAGCAAACACAGAGTGCCTCCGTAGTCCGACCCCTGCACCCTGAGTATACAGGTTGCTGGTTACGGCCGGTACTTCCTCAGCAGCAGCCGGTCGCCGGCAGGTGCTCTCCTTTGTGCGCCAAGACGGTGACGCTGCGGAACTCGATCTCCTCCACCATCTGCCAGGGTGCGGCGTCCCGCTTCACCAGCTGCACACCGGAGAAACCGGCCCGCTCGAAGGCCGCCAGAACGCCTCCTGGTAGGCCCGCCGGCGCTGTATCGGTGGGAGACCGCAGCCTCCACGTCAGTGGGCGTGGGCAACGAGGGCATCGCGGTCTCCCTTGCGGCCGTAGGGTGCCCCCTGGCGCACCTAAGTGTTGATCTTGCCGTCCGGTTCACCCGTATCAAGAGGGGGACACTGGTGGGCAGGGTTGTGGCCATAGTCGGACAGGAGGTTGGGAGTGGGGCTGAGAGACTATCTGGGAAGGATCTTCCGGCGGGACAGTGACGGCCTTGTGAGTCAGCGGGCCATCCGCGGCAGGCGTGGTGACTACCAGAGCATGCTTGATCGAGAAGCCACTCCGGAGGATCTTGCCCAGCTGCGTGGCTTTGTCACCAGCCGGATCGGCGTCGAGTTCTATGTCGAGCCGGAGACGGCGGCGACCGATACGACGGCCGTAGCGGTCGCCGCTGATGGCGAGTGGATCCGCCGCCGGGTGGGCTCACCCGCAGTTGCCCGCAAACTAGCGGCCGAACTCCGCATCCCAGCCTACGACGCCGCCATTGTTGGCTATCCCGACGCCATGCGCCGATACCGCCGACCCGGACATGATGTCCCCGACATGGAGACATAACGGGGTCGGTGCAGGTGTGTTTACCCCGATATGTCTCCATGTCGGGGACGGTTCTGGCGCAGGATCCGGTGGCCCGTGTCGGCGAGTAGCTCGGGGAGGTGACGTACGACGTCGATGTCTTTCTCGCGGCTCTCGTCCGAGAGCTGATCCCATTCGACTAGGTCTGGATGGTGGTTGTCGTCGCGTACCGGTCCATAGTGGAAGCCGGCCGCGAGCCGCTCACCCATCCAGCGTTGATGTTCCATCCGGGCCAGCTGCTCGATCTCCTGGTCGCGGTATACGAAGGGCGCAGCGCCCGTGGTGGCCGGCCCGATCACACAACCGATCAAGGCGAGCTTGACGTTGATGTGCTCAGCCTGCGCGTAGTTCGACTCCTTGAGATGGGGCGGGAGCTCGGGCCACGGCACCAGGGACGAGTTGGTCGCCGGTGTGTCACCCCGGGCGATGCAGGTGCGCCGGTACCGTTCGTGGATGGCCCTGGCCAGCAGGCCGAGGAAGTCGTTGCTGAGCAACTCTGGCTGGCAGGCCGCGTCAAGGATGCCGAACAGGCGCAGTGATGCGTACGGGTCATTAGCGGTCCCGCTGGTGAGGGCTTCCTCGAACGTCGACTTCTGGGGCAGGCAGAGCACCACCGGATCGAGCTGGGTCCGCGCTTGGTGCAACGCGACGTTGAGCGCGAGGTCCTCGTCCTCGAGACAGACGTAGGTTGCACCGGGTGTTGCGTCCCGCTCGCCGGGCAGCGTCGCGTATCCGGTGACGTGGAGGCCACGAGTAGCGAAGCCGAGCTGCGTGCTGAAGCTCTCGACGTCCGCCGGTTGGTCGGTGACCACGGTGATCGTGGCATGCCCGGCGGCGGGGTCGTGGCGCCGTCCAATGGCTCGAAGCAAGGCCCGGCCGAACGAGCCGAATCCGAAGATCATCACTTCGCCCGGAGGCGGTTCCTGATCGAGCAGGACCCGGGCCGCGACGTCATCAAGGGCAAAGAACCCGAGTGTGGATCCGATCTTGCCCTCGGCGGCGATCTGACGGGCCCGCAGTGCGTCGACCAACTCGTCGTTGCGCACCTGGGCGTAGGTGGCGAGGCGCCCGTGGACCTCGCGGGCCAGCTGTTGCGCCCCCAACGCCACGGCGACGTTGGTTGCGCTGGTGCGGTCGCTGGCGAAGATGACGGCCGCCCGCGGTACCCCGGCGGCCCGTAGCGTGCCGAGGTCACGCGGGTCCCCGGTCACGGCGCGCAGTCCGTGCCGGCGCGCCGCCTCGTTTACCGCTGATCCCACCAGGACGACCTCCTGCCCGGTGTCCCGGACGTTGCAGGCGAGCAGCACGCTCGCCAGGCTGTCGCCGCACACCACGATATGGCGCGTACACCGCGCCGTGGTCCAGCGCCGCCACCGGTCGATGAGCAGCAGCCGCAACGCCTCGAAGACGGTGAAGACCGTGGCGGCAGGTGCGCCGAACCGCGCGATCTCCAGCGGAACATTGAGTGGCCCCCCCTTGCCCAACGGGTCCGCGCTCAGGACGAAGAGCTGCAGGGAGTAGTACACGACGTCGGCATTCGATTGGTCGCCCGGCAGGTACCACGAGAAGCCCACGATACCCAGCAGGAATGAGCCGAAGGCCACCGTGGCGAACACCACCCGCCACCATATGGCGGACCGCCCGGTGCCACCGTTCCCGTTTTCGATCATGGCTCCCTAGGAGGTGCCTGCGCCGGCCAGCGGTCGCTTGCGGTCTATGGCGGTGCCCTGAAGGCGCACGTGGTCGCGGACCCGGCAACTCGTCCAGAGCGTAGCCATAGCCACGACCACCGAGGCGGCACCCAGCACGTGCAGTGAGACGAGCACCTCAGGTACCCCGGTGAGGTATTGCACCGCGCCGAGCGCGCCCTGCACGAGCACCACACAGACCAGCACCAGGTAACGACGCCAGGTGCCGCCGGGCACACCCACAGCCCGAAGCGCGAACCCCAGACCGACGAGCAACCCGAGGAAGCCGACGAGCAGGTCGGCGTGCAGTTGCACCAGCGCCGGGACACTAACCATGAGCCGGGGAGTGGCAGTGCTTCCGGCGTGCGGGCCGGCCGAGGTCACCAGTGTTCCGGCGATCAGCAATGCCGCCAGCACTGTTGTGCACGTGCCCAGCAAGCCGCGCAGGTGCCGGCGCGGCGGGGCGTCGCCCTCGGCGAAGGCGGCGACCAGCCACACCGCCAGCCACACCAGCACCATCGAGACGAGAAAGTGCGCCGCGACCGTCCACCAGGCCAGCCCGGTCCGGACCGTGACGCCACCGAGGACGGCCTGCGCCGCGACACCCAGCGGCATCGCCGCAGCCAGCCAGACCAGCCGCCGGCGCCGGGGCCGAACCAGCAGGGCCACTACCAGGCAGGTCAGCCCGACCAGCCCGACCAGGCCGGTGAGCAGGCGGTTGCCGAACTCGATCCACTGGTGCAGCGTGGTGACTTCAGGATGTGGCTGGGGCACCAGGCTGCCCGGGAAGCACTGTGGCCAGGTCGGGCAACCCAGCCCCGAACCGGTGACCCGCACCACCGACCCGGTCACCGCGATGCCCCCCTGGGTGATCACCGCGGCGATCGCGGTGGCCCGGGACAGGGTCGCCAGTGGGCGGTTCGGGGCAGGCATGACGTCGATCGTAGGCAGCCGACGGTCAGCGGGTGATCGCCGGGGCAAGCCCGGTCAGCTGCACCGAGAGGTCCCAGAGCCGGCGCGCGGTCGCGGCGTCCCTGGCAGCCCTCGACGGTGTCTCACGCACCGGCGTGGCGCCCACGGCGAGAAACCGGGGACCGTAGAACTCCCCGCCGCGCACCGCTGGGTCTGTGGCGGCGCGCAGCATGGGCCGGGCGCCGAGTGCCGCGCTCTGGGTGACTCGTGGGCCCAAGATGCGTATCGCCTGGTTGAGCAGGCCGCTGCCCTCGGTGCCGAGGTCGGTGTGCGAGCCGCCGGGGTGGGCGGCGACGGCGATCGTGGGAGCCGCCGCGTCGGTGAGCCGCCGGTGCAGCTCCGCGGTGAACAGCAGGTTGGCGAGCTTACTGTGGAAATACGCTCCCCAGCGCTGGTAGGGACGCTCCCCGCGCGGGTCGGCGGGGCCGCGGGCGGCGCGGTGACCCATGCTCGACATGGTGGCGACCCGCGAGCCCGGCGTGGCCAGCAGCAGGGGCAGCAGGCGCGCGGTGAGCGCGAAGTGGCCAAGGTGGTTCACCCCGAACTGCATTTCGACGCCCTGCGCGGTGCGGGCCTCGTCGATCGCCATCAGCCCGGCGTTGTTGACGAGGATGTCCAGCCGGTCGTGGGCGGCGAGCAGGCCGTCGGCGAAGGCGCCGACGGAGTCGAGATCGGCGAGGTCGAGGGCGCGTACCTCAAGCGTGGCAGTGGGGTAGCGCTGCTGTATCTGGTCCGCCGCGGCGTCCGCCTTGGCGGTGTTACGGCAGGCCAGGACGATCTGCGCGCCGCGGGCGGCCAGCGCGGCGGTGATCTCGAAGCCGAGCCCGGCGTTGGCGCCGGTGACCACGGCCGTGTAGCCGGTCAGCTTGGGAATGTCGGACGGGGTCCAGCCCATGACTCCTCCAGGTGAATAAGCGTTCACTATGGCGGACCGGCGTCGCGGTCTCCACTGGCACTCCCCGGCCAAGGGGGACCTGATCGTGGCCGAGGGCTCGATCGTGCACATCGCTGAGCCGGTCGAGCGCTCGCGTCCGCCCCGCCGGGTTGGCCACCGCGCAGGCCGATCCCGGTGCGCGTTCGCGAGTCCCGGTTTTGTCGGTGTCGGGTTGTAGCGTGCTGTTCGTGAGCGTTCGGCAGCTGATTCCGGAGGGTCTGGCGGAGGTTGCGCCAGGCCCGGAACTGGCGCGCGTTCTGGCTGGCCTGGAGTTGTCCCGGTTGTCGGGCTTCGATTGTGTGGAAGTCCTCAAGGCCCAGTACCGGCAGGCAAACCATGAACGGGCTCGGGTGATGGCCGCCATGGTCGAGGTCGGGTTGTGTGGTATCGGACCGGACGACGAGCTACCCCGCTGTGCCATTCCCGACGAGTTCTCCGCCGATGAGGTCCGCGCCGCGCTGGTTTCACCCGACGCGCCGCCGATGCCCAGTTCGGGTTGGCCTATGACCTGGTTACCCGGCTGCCGCAGGTGCACGCCGCGATGAATGCGGGGGTACTGGACGAGCCGCGAGCGCGGGTGTTCTCTGAATGGACCACCGAGCTGTCTTCGGAGCAGGCCCGGGCAGTATGCACCGCATTGCTGCCCGGGCGCCGAGGCTCACGACTGGGCAGTTGATCGAGCAAATCAAGAAATGGGCCATCGCCGTGGATCCGGACTGGGCGCGGCGGCGTTATGAGCAGGCTGTGGCCAACCGCAAGGTGGTCGGGTATCGCAATGCGGATGGGTCAGCGAACCTGTCAGGGTACAACCTACCGGTGGATCGGGTGGCCGCGGCCGGTGGGCATATTGATGCGTTGGCGAAAGCCGCGAAACGCGCCGGTGACTGTCGTGTCCTGGACCATATTCGGGCCGACTTGTTTCTCGGGATGACCGATGGCACCTACGCCGGGTTAAACGACGCCGAGATAATCGAGCTCCTCACTACCGGGCCTGTTCTAGACGCCGACCGATCTAATAGCGGCGACGGCGACGGAGACGACGCGGCCGACGACGGCGACGGTGAACCCGACGTCAAGGGACTCGATGACGGTGGAACGGACGACAGCGGGCCCGGCGCCGCCGGGGAAGCCCGTGACGGTGGCGGTGACGAACCGGTTGGCGACGAGCCGGCGGACGTTCGACCAGCCGGCAATGGGCCCCAGGGCAGTGGCGCCGACGGCGAGGAGGCTGGCGAATGCAGGTCCCCGGCGTCCCTGGCCCCGCCGATCCGGCGGGCTCCCCTCACAGTGGGGACTGGCTTGGAGCTGCGGGTCCGGCTGTCGACCCTGCTGGGCCGCGACCAGTATCCGGCCGAGTTAGCTGGGTGGGGGCCGCTGCACGCTGAACTGGCGCGCGACCTGGCTGTCACCCTGGGCGGCGCCCAGTGGCGCTTTGCGGTCACCGACAAGGATGGGCAGCTCATCTCCTGCGGGGTCACTCGAGCCCGACCCGTCACCATCCCGACCCGGTCCGTGGCCTGCCGGGCCATCGTGGAGTTGCAGGTACCCGCCACCGCGCTGCGCGCCCTGGTTCTCGACCCCACCACACCAGCCGACTGGGCAAACGTGGTCACCGACCTGTTCTGCCAACCCGACCACGACACCGCCGGCCACAGCGGGTACTGCGCCGACGCAGATCGGCGCGCCCCTGGTGCTGCGCTGCGCCGCTACCTGGAGATCCGCGACCGGTACTGCATCATGATCGGCTGCCGGGCCCCCGCCCATGGCACCGATATCGACCACACTCTCGACCACGCCAAAACCGGGGCCACCGCCGATCACAACCTCGGCAACGCCTGCAGACATGATCACCGCTTGAAACACGAGGGCGGATGGCAGCTACACCAGCCCCAACCAGGTCATTTCCGCTGGAGAAGAGTCAGCATGTGACACACTCTGCGACATGACAGAAGAAGCCCCTCGTATCGCCGCGATCTACGCGCGGATCAGCAACGACAAGACCGGTGCGGGGCTGGGCGTCGAGCGCCAGGAGGCCGACTGTCGGGCGTTGGCTGAGCGGCT
The DNA here is from genome assembly GCA_050699575.1 of Pseudonocardiaceae bacterium. Lineage (GTDB taxonomy): Bacteria > Actinomycetota > Actinomycetes > Mycobacteriales > Pseudonocardiaceae. The sequence continues at coordinate 476 of JBOHFG010000109.1, read as the reverse complement.
GGGTTGGATCGTGGCTGAAGTGTTCAGTGATAACGACCTGTCTGCTTATTCGGGTAAGCCGCGTCCGCGGTACCGGGCGATGCTGGAGGCGATCCGGGCCGGGCGGATCACCGCGGTGCTGGCTTGGCACACCGACCGGTTGCACCGCTCTCCGATCGAGTTGGAGGACTACATCTCGGCGTGCAACGACGGCCGGGACGTCCCGACGCATACCGCGACGGCGGGGCCGTTGGACTTGTCGAGTCCGTCGGGGCGGATGCTGGCCCGCACGTTGGGTACCTTGGCCCGGTATGAGAGTGAGCATCGTGGGGAGCGGGTGGCGGCGGCGGCCTTGCAGCGCGCGCGGGCCGGTCGCCGCTCGGGTGGTCCGCGGCCGTTCGGCTACGAGGACGATGGGGTGACGGTGCGGGAGCCTGAAGCCGCCGCGGTGCGTACCGCCGTGGAGTCGGTGCTGGCGGGTGCCTCTTTGCGGTCGG
>JBOHFG010000108.1:0-1233 GCA_050699575.1 Pseudonocardiaceae bacterium | reverse complement strand
TGGGCCGTCACCCTGGACCTGCCCCGGGGAGGCGGGAAAACCGCCGCCGACGTGATCGCCAAACGCGACACCGTGGCCGCCGAACTCGGGGTGGATGAGATCCAGGTCATCATGACCCGGGTCCGGGCCGCCGCCGGGGGTCACGCCGGGCGGGTGATGGTGTGGGTGGCTGATGACGACCCCTACCTGGGGGCCCCGAACCCCTCCCCGCTGGCCAGCATGGAGCAGTTCTCGGTGTGGGAGCCCATCCCATTTGGGCAGGATGCCCGGGGGCGGCGGATCACGCTGGTGGTGATGTGGCAGTCGATGTTCTTCGGCGGGCTGCCCCGGCGGGGCAAGACCTTCGCCCAGCGCCTGGCCTCCGCCGCAGGCGTGCTCGATGCCTACGTGCGGCACTACGTCGCCGATGGTAAAGGCGGCGCGGACTGGCGCCCGATGCGCGGGGTGGCCCACCGCCTGGTCATCGGCGCCGAAGACGACGCCATCGAAGCGTTCCTGGCGATGCTCGAGGAGCTGATCACCGAGATGGGGCGCCGGTTCGCGGTCCTCGGGACACTCCCGACCTCGGTGTGCCCGGAGGGCAAGCTCACCCCGGAGATCAGCCGCCGCTACGGGATGCCGGTCATCTTCATCACCATCGACGAACTCCAGGAATACCTCTCCGCCATGCCCCCACCAATCAAGGACGAGACCGTGGAGAAACTCGCCCGCCTCGCCAGACGGGCACCCGCGGCGGGGTTCATCCTCAACGCCGCCTCCCAGCGCCCCGACGCCGACAGCGTCCCCGCGAAACTCCGGGAGATCATCACCTACCGGTACTGCACCCAGGTCGTGGACCGCACCTCCTCCGACATGGTCCTCGGTAAGGGCAAAGCCGCCCAAGGCGCGGATGCCTCGATCCTGTCGGAGGATCACAAGGGGGTGGGGGTGCTGGTCACCGGACCCGGGTCCTTCGAAATCGTCCGCTGCGACTACATGGACCTCCCCACCTTCGCGCAGGTCTGCGCCCACGGGCGGGCCCTGCGCGTGGCAGCGGGCACGCTGACCGGGGACGCCGCCAGCGACACGGTGGCCGCCGCGGAAGCCACCGGAGTCCAGATCCCCACCGTGCTGGCTGATGTGCTCTACGCCATGCACGGCGTCGAGCGCATGCACACCTCCACCCTGCTGGCCCGGCTGGTCAACATGGACGAAGAGGCCTACGGGGACTACACCTCCGAGCGGCTGGCTGAG
>JBOHFG010000107.1:0-3190 GCA_050699575.1 Pseudonocardiaceae bacterium | reverse complement strand
GCGCGCCGATGTGGAGCGGGCGATGCGGAAGGTTCCCCGCGACCTGTTCACCCCAGACGTCCCGCTGGAGGAGGCGTACGAGGACACTGCGGTCATCACGATCCGGCGCGGTGCGGAGGCCATCAGCACGGTGTCGGCGCCGTACCTGATCGCGGAGATGCTCGGTCAGGCAGCGGACGCACTCGGCTGTCTGGAGGGCCATCACGCGCTGGAGATCGGTAGCGGTGGCTACAACGCGTCGCTGTTGCGAGAGCTTGTCGGCCCGTCGGGATCGGTCACGACCGTCGATATCTTCCCCGAGGTGACCGGCCGGGCGGTCGCCTGCCTGGCGGCGGCGGGTTACCACGACGTCACCGTGGTGTGCGCGGACGCCGAGCATCCGATCGCGCCGGCCCGCCGCTATGACCTGATCATCGTGACGGCGGGGGCGTGGGACATCCCGCCCGCGTGGCGCGAGCAGCTCACCGACGGCGGTGTGCTCGTCGTGCCGCTGCGCATGTTCGGGATCACCAAGTCGTGGGCGCTGCGCCACCGCGGGGGCCGTCTGGTCAGTGAAAGCCACCGCCAGTGCGGGTTCGTCTCCATGCAGGGCGACGGCGCCCACGAGGTGCGGTACGTCGACATCGCCGACGGCGTCCACCTGCGGCTGGATGAGGGCCAGCAGGTCGACCCTACCGCCGTCGCAGGCCTCCTCGGTAAGCCCCGGGAGCAGGCGTGGGCCGGGGTGAGCCTGCCACCCCGCACTACCCTGATCGACCTGAACCTGTGGCTGGCGACCCGCCTCACCCGCGAGGCGGGAGAGTTCGTGGTGCTGACGGCGCAGGAGAGGGCCATCGAGTCCGGCATCGTCGCGCCCTCCTGGCGGTTCGGTACCCCGGCCACCCTCCACGACGGCACCTTCGCTTACCGGTCGGCCCTGCGCTGGACCGGCAGGCGGTTCGATCTCGGCGCATGTGCTCACGGGAGCGGGGCCGCTGCGGCGGCCGGGCGGATGGTCGAGCACATGCGTGCGTGGGTGGACGCGGGCAGCCCGCCTCCGGTGCTGCACGTCCTTGCGGCGCACACCCCCGACGGCGACCTGCCGGACGGGGCGGTCCTGGACAAGCGGCACAGCCGCCTCGTCCTGGCCTTCACCTCTGATGAGAAGGGAATCCCCTGATGGAGCACGAGGAGTACGAACTGAACCTGCGCCTGGTCGACGCCGGGACTGTCGCGAGCGGTCACGCCACCAGCACCGACGATAACTGCGGCTCGGGCGACACGGACTCGGACGCCTGCTCGGGCGGCAGCGGTCGCTGAAACCCGCCTACCCGTCGGGCCCGGCCTCCCGGGGCCGGGCCCGACGTCCTTTCCGTCAACCCCGGAACGCGGAGCGAGAGATGTTCCACGCGGCGGATGCGGCGTTGATCAGGGCTGCGTCCTACCCCCGAGATCTGACGCTGCCCGCGTGGCCCGACCTGACCGCGGACCGGCCCGAAGAGTGGCTGGAGTGGCTGCGGGAGGTGTGGGCGCTGCCGGGGTTTCCGGCCGCCGTCACGCCAGCCGCGCCGCACCTGGCCGCCCAGATCACCCGCGCCCTGGCCCGCGAGCCGATCCAGACGCGCAGGCTACGGCGCCTGGTGGAGGCTACGGTCCGGTATCTGCTGAGGTGGACGACCCGTGGGACCCCGTTCGGCCGCTTCGCCGGCGTGGCTCCGGTCGAACTCGGCTCGCGCGCGGCGGTCCGCTGGGGGGAGCGGCATCACGCCGTGGCCCGCCCCGACGGCCGCTTCATCGCCGAGCACACCGCGTTGGCCGAGCGGGATCTGCCGATCCTCCGCACGGTCGCGGTGATGACGAACACCCTCGGGTACGCCCGTGGCGAGGTGTGGGTGCTGCCCTGCGCCCGCGCCGAGCGCGACCGGATGTGGGATGTCGAAATTGACCTGACCGTTGCGGTGCGGGTGGTGGTCGAGACGGCCGCCTCTCCGATCGCGTTCGGGGAACTGGCCGCCAGGGTGGCCGGCAAGCTCTCCGGCGGCACAGTGGAGGCCGAGCAGTTGCTGGCCGCGCTGGTGAACGCGGGGGTGCTGCTGTCGGCGGTCCGGCCGCCGATGACCGTGACCGACCCGGCCGCGCACCTGGCCCGCCACATCGACCTCCCCGACCCCGGCGACCAGATCGCGGTCGACCTGCGGATCGACTGCTCGGTGACGCTGCCTCCCGCGGTGGTCCGTGAGGCGGCGGAGGCTGCCTCTGCGCTCGTCGCGGTCGCGCCGCGCCTGCCCGGTTGGGCTGCCTACCGTCGCGCGTTTCTGGAACGGTGGGGTCCGGGCGCGGCCGTGCCCCTGCGCGACGTCCTGCGCGTGCTCGGGTTCCCCGCCGGGTACCGAGGATCGCCCCGGCGTGATCCGGCTGCGTTCACCGCCCGCGACACATTGCTCGCGGCGCTCGCCCAGCAGTCCGCCCTGGACGGCTGCGCCGAGGTGGTCCTCGATGACGATCTGATCGCCTCGCTGCGCGGCGAGGATAACCGGCCGCCGATCCCGCACACCGAACTACGGTTCACCCTCTCAGCCACAACACCCCAGGATCTCGATCGAGGCGCGTTCACGTTGACGGTGGTGAGCGGCGCCCGCCACGCAGGGGTCGCGGCCGCCCGATTCCTGCACCTGCTCACCCCGGGCGAACTGGAGCGTTTCCGCCGCGTCTACGCGGGCCTGCCGACCGCCATGCCCGGCGCCGACATCGTGCAGCTGTCCGGGCCTCCGCTTCAGACCCGCCTGGCCACCGTCGCCCGCACCCCCGGGCTGCTGCCCGTCCTGCCCGTCGGCGACTTTCACCCCGACCCGCAGTGGACGCTTGCAGACCTGGCGGTGGCCGGCGACGGCCGGCGGCTGTGGCTGGTGTCCCGCACCACCGGGCGGCCGGTCGAGCCGCTGCTGGTCAACTGCGTGCTGCTGCCGACCATCCAGCAGCCGCTCGTCCGGTTCCTGACGGAGATCTGGACTGCTTGGGCGGCCCCGTGCGCCAGGTTCGACTGGGGGCACGCCCGCGGCCTTCCGTTCCTGCCACGAGTCCGGCGGGGCCGCTCCATCCTGCACCCGGCCCGCTGGATCATCCCCGCGACCGCACTGCCCGGCCGCACCGCGACGTGGCCGCAGTGGCGGGCCGCCTGGCAGCAGCACCGCGAACGGCACCGGCTGCCGCG
>JBOHFG010000106.1:0-28602 GCA_050699575.1 Pseudonocardiaceae bacterium | reverse complement strand
GGTCCGCGTCGTGCAGCGGGTCCCGGCCCTGACCACCGCGATCTGGCACAACAACCGAACCGACCAGCCCATCAAACGATCACTACTCGCCTACGACCACTGACCGACCTTGGAATCGTTCATCTAGACGGTGAGAGCCTGCGCGCCGCGGTCAATACCGCGGCCGGCAACGCCGAGCGAGCCTGCGAGCTGCGCCGCGAAGCGCGCAGCTCCGGCGGCGCCGCGATCGCCGCTGACACCGTCGAATGCCTCTGCGCGCAGGGATCGACACACGAGGCTCCGTTCCGCGCGGCCACCGCGTAGGTAAGCTCGCGAGTATGCTTTGCGGTATGGCAAGGATTACGGTCACGATGGACGATCGGCTGGCTGAAGCAGTCCGGACCACTGCGGGTGACAACGTGTCCGGTTGGCTGGCCAAGCTGGTCCGCACCGAGCTGCTGCGGCGGGCCGTCGCCGCGGAGATCGCCTGCGACCAACAGCACCCTGACTACCTGGACTGGCGCGCCGACCGGCTGGACGAGATCGACGGGATGGAGGCGTGAGTCGCGGCGAGGTCTGGCGCTACCAGGGGATCTCCCGGTCCCGGCCGGTGCTGGTCGTCAGCTGCGACGAGCTCAACGACGCCGAGCAGCCGATCGTGGTCGACGTGACGTCATTCAGCCCACAAGGGGCAGTCGCGCTGCTGACCGTGCGCGTTGGTGACGAGTTGGGTGGCTACGCGCGGTGCCGCACGATCAGCTTCGCGGACACCAAACGGTTCACCGAACTGCTGGGCACCGTCCCGGAGTCGACGATGGAACAGGTCGACATGGCGCTGCGAGCCGCACTCAACCTGTAAGCCCTGGTAGGGCGGATGAGCGGGCTCGCATGCCGCTACCGGGAGGCGAGTTCGGCCGCGGTGGAATGGACCTCTTGTTCGCTGGCGCCGGTGGCCACCAGCCGGCGGTAGCGGTTGAGCAGGCGGGGGGCCTGAAAAGCCAGTACGGCGACGAGCGTGCCGTCGGCGAAGTAGCCCGCGACGGTGCCCTTGACCACGCCGGGGTCGTGTAGCACCTCGACGGAGGTTGCCAGATCGCAGCGCCCTACTAGCTGCATCGTCAGCCCGTACTGGTCGGACCAGAAGTAGGGCACCACGTCGGCCAGACGGGCCACCGGCCTCCCAGCGATGCGCTGGGCGACGATGGTGGCCTGCTCGGTGGCCGAGGTCCAGTGCTCGATGCGCCGCTGGTCTCCGACCGTGGGGTGCCGCCAGGCGGCGATGTCGCCGACCGCGTAGACGTTGCTGGTGCCCTCCACCAGACCGGTGACGTCGCAGGGCAACCCGTTCTCGGTGGGTACCCCGAGCCCGGCCAGCCACCCACCGTCGACCACGGTGCCCACGCCGACCACGCCGCAGTCGGCCCGGACGGTGGTCCCGTCGGCCAGCCGCGCGGCGATCCCGCCGTTGCTGTCAGCGAGTTCGGTGAGCTGGACTCCGCAGCGCACCGTCACCCCGTTGTCAGTCTGCAACCGGGCGCACAGCCGGCCCATCTGTTCGCCGAGCGCTCGGGCGAACGGCACCGGCAGTGCTTCCAGCATGGTCACCTCCAAGCCCGCTGTGCGGGCGGTGGCGGCGACCTCGGCGCCGATGAAACCGGCTCCGACTACCAGCAGCGAGCGGGCCCGGGAGATCGAGTCCCGCAGCCCCCGGCAGTCCTCCAGGGTGCGCAGCATGTGCAGCTCGGGATGGTCGGGCTGGCCGGGCAGCCGGCGTGCCCGTACCCCGGTCGCCACGACCAGCGTGTCGTATTGCAGTCGGGTGCCGTCGTCGAGCTCGACGCCAGCATGGTCGACGCCCATGGCGGAGCTGCCCAGGTGCACGGATACATCGAGGTCGGCCAGCTCACCGCGGTGCAGCACGGCGCGTTGCTCCGGCCACTGCCCGGCGAGGAGCTGTTTGGACAGCGGGGGCCGGTCGTAAGGTTCATGCGGCTCGTCCCCGACGAGGCTGATCCGGCCAGGGAACCCCTCCGCGCGCAAAGACTCCACGGTGCGCAGTCCACCCAGCCCAGCGCCCACGACCACGACCTGCTCTCTTGGCTGCACAGTCGTCAGGCTATAAGGGCAGACACAGCGAGGTCAGTCAATTCGCACCACCGGCGCCCGTCCTTGGGCACGGCGTGTCGGCCCCGGGGTGCAGAGTGTGTCGGTCATCGGGCATAATGGACTTGCGAGCTGACACCGAGGTCGGTGCAGCCGAGGTCGACTGTGAGCGCCGTCACGGCGCAAGAGCTTCTCCGTGGGAATGCGGGGTGGCCACGCATCAGCGGCCATCATCTCTCGACGAGAGGATTACTCCCGCGTGCCTTCGAATCAACCCGCCTCCGGGCAGCCAGGCAGTTTCCGCGAGCTCGGCGTGCCCGAGGAACTGCTCACCGCACTTGACCGGCAGGGCATCACCACCGCTTTTCCGATCCAGGCTGCGACGCTGCCGGACGCACTTGCCGGCCGCGATGTGCTTGGCCGCGGCCGGACCGGCAGTGGCAAGACGCTTGCCTTCGCCATCCCGACGATCACCGCGCTGGCCCGCTCCGGGGTGCGCCGCACCGCCGGCCGCCCGCGCGCTCTTGTGTTGGTGCCCACCCGGGAACTGGCCAACCAGGTCGCCGACACCTTCGCCCCGCTGGCCGCCAAGCTCGGGCAGCGGATCACCACCGTCTACGGCGGAGTCGGCCAAGGCCGGCAGGTGTCCGCACTGCGCGGGGGCATCGACGTCCTCATCGCGTGCCCGGGCCGGCTGGAGGATCTGCTGGGTCAGGGTCACGTGCACCTCGACGCGGTCGAGGTGACGGTGCTGGACGAGGCCGATCACATGGCCGATCTGGGTTTCCTGCCCGCGGTACGCAGGTTGCTGGACGGCACTCCGGCCGGCACCCAACGGCTGCTGTTCTCGGCCACGCTGGATGGCGCGGTGGACGTGCTGGTGCGCCGCTACCTGACCAATCCGGTGGTGCACTCAGTTGACCCGGCGGTGGCACCAATCTCCACGATGGCGCACCACGTGTTCACTGTGGACTATATCGACAAGCCCTCGGTGGTCCGCGAACTGGCCTCCGGCCAGCGTCGCAGCCTGTTGTTCACCCGCACCAAACATGCCGCGAAGAAGCTCGCCAAGCAGTTGACCGTTGCCGGGCTGCCCGCCGTGGAGCTACACGGCAACCTCTCGCAAAGCGCTCGGGCCCGCAACCTTGCAGCGTTCAGTGACGGCCGTGCGCGGGTGCTGGTGGCGACCGACATCGCCGCGCGCGGTATTCACGTTGACGAGATCGGCTTGGTCGTGCACGTGGACCCCCCTGCCGAGTGCAAGGCGTACCTGCATCGTTCCGGGCGTACGGCCAGAGCCGGCGCTGAGGGGGTGGTGGTCACTCTGTCCACCCCGGACCAGATCAGGGAGGTGCGGACGCTGACTCGTCTGGCCGGCATTAAACCGGTGATCGCCCAGGTGCGTCCCGGTGCCGAGCAGATCGCGGCACTCACCGGCCCGCCGGCCCCACTGGTCCAGCCATCCGCAGCCCCACCACCCGTTCGCGCTGCTGCTCCGACGCCGGCGCGGCGTCGGCGAGACGGCGTAGCCGAGGCCTCCCGTCACGGAGCACGCCGCCCCACCCGGCGCCGTTCCACCCATCGCGCCGCCTGAGGAGCCGTAGTGCACTGCGGGTCAGTGCGGTCAACATATGAGCAGTCAACATATGAGTTCGATACAGGTGCGCGTGACTTCGACACGGCGGCCGGGCGGTCTACGTCGTCGACGGTTCCTGTTGGCCATACTGGTGGGGCTGGTGGTCGCCGGATCTGTGGTGGGCTGGTCGGTGGTGGGCGCGTTACGGGCGCCGGGTACCGACAGTGTGGCAGCGCGGTTGGCTGAGTGGGGTCGCGACCACGGTTTCGACGGGCTGATCACCTGGCTGGAGAAACGGCAGTACGAGCACAACCAGCCGCCCACCGGCGGCGTACCGGTGGGCGGGATTCCGCGGGCCGCAGCGGTGCCCGCGACGTCCGCTGATCCGTCCACCGAGACCAGTGTGCTTGCGCCGCCTCCGCTGCACCCGCCGTCGGGCCTGGTACCCCTGCCCGGTGAAGGTCAGTGGGAGACCGTGGTGACGGTGCACGGCCAGCCGGCGATCCGGGTAGCCCACGTGCGTCCGGATCGTGAGCACACGTCCTTCCTGGTCGGTGTGCTGTGGATGGATCCCAACCTGGTACGTGGGCAGCTGCACCCAGGTTTTCTGGACCCCGGCGGAACTTGGCAGGCCGACACGTCACTGACCCCAGCTGAGCAACGCACCGTCGTCGCTGTGTTCAACGGTGGGTTCCGGCTCAACGGTGCTAGTCACGGCGGCTACTACAGCCAGGGCCGCACCGTGCGGCCACTAGTGGATGGTGCGGCCAGCTTGGTCCTGCGTACCGACGGGTCGGCCACCGTCGGAGCGTGGAACCGCGAGGTGCGCATGGACCCGGGCGTGGCCAGTGTGCGGCAGAACCTCGTCCCGTTGGTCGATGAGGGACAGGTCAATCCCACCTGTCAGAGCGGCGGCACCGCCCAATGGGGCAGTACCGTCGGCCAGGTCGCGTTCATTCACCGCTCCGGTTTCGGGGTCACCCCACGTGGTGCCGAGGTGTACGTCGGCGGGCCTGCCCTGTCGGTGTGCAGCCTGGGGGAGATTCTGCAGGCCAGCGGCGTGGTGCGCGGGATGGAGTTGGACATCAACCCCAACTGGGTCAGCGGAGCTTACTTTCACCCCACTCCCCACGGTCCGCTGCAGGGCTTCCGGCTCTTCCCCGGCGAGCAAGTCGCCGCCGAGCACTACCTCAGTCCGTCCAGCCGTGACTGGTACGCCTTCTACGCCCGCCCGTGACGAGCTGAGGTTGGTATACGGCCGAATGGAGTAACTCGACAGCCCCTTGGCGCCCACAGCAGGTCAATGGGCGCCGTCAGCGAATCGGGGTTCTCAGATCTCGCCGGGAGGACGACCCGCCTTCATAGGGTCCGGGCGTGCGAAACACAATAACGCGGTTCCTGGCGGTGGTCGGCTTCTGCGTCCTCGGTGGATTGCTTACTGCATTCGGCGGTAGTACCTCAACCGACTCCCTTGCCGTCGCGCCGGCCGCCGCGATGGTCCCCACCGCACCCGGTGATCCGCCGGGCAAGGTGTCCGCCAATACCTCAAGCGAGGGCGACATCGCGGCGGCGCTCACAGCAGCCGGGGTAACCAGCCCCAAGCGGTGGGCCGCTGAGATCGTTGAGTACCGGCCCTATCCCACCGACGATCTCGATCTGGCCAAGTTGCGGGAAAACCTGGCCAAGTACCACCCCGCTGCGGAGACCGTCGACAAGATCGTGTCAGCACTGCTGCCGTGACCCAGGTGCGCCACGCGCGGCGAGCCGATCCGCTGCACCTGTTGTGCGGCAGCCTCACCGCGCTCACTGCGCTCGGTATAGTGGGCACCGCCTTCGAGTTGGCGACTCTGCGGCACTGGAACGGTGCCCTGCAGCTCGTGCCGTGGGTGGCGCTCGCGGTGCTCGCCGCAGCGTTGGCGCTCCACGCCGGGCCAGTGCCGCGTCCACGGCGGACCCGACTCGTGCGGGCACTGGGGCTGGTCGTGCTGGCCATCTCACTGTTCGGTGTGCTGGAACATGCGCTCGTCAACTATCACGCCGGGCTGCTCGACGAGCGTTTCGCTAGCACCTGGGATGCGCTGTCCATCTGGTTGCGCTGGTGGTACGCCATCACCAGGACAGTCGGCCCGGCACCCACGCTTGCGCCCGGCATGCTCGGCCAGGCCGCCGTCACCCTGCTGCTCGCGACGATCGCCCTGCCCCGCCAAGTGGGTGGGCCCTCGCGGACCAGACATCGCAGCCGACGCTGGTGACGGAACTCACCGCGCGATCGGGTTTGACCGAGGCCGCAGCGGCAGCGCAGCGACCTCGAGGGCTGCGTCGACCAGGTGATGGTCGGGTGAGAGCTGGCACACCGGATCTGCCCGGGCAGCATCACCGGTGAACTGGAAGGCCTGGCAGCGGCAGCCACCGAAGTCAATCTCCTTGCGCGGGCAGCTGCGGCACGGCTCCGGCATCCACTCGTCTCCGCGGAACCGGGTGAACGCGGGGGAGTGGTGCCAGATCGAGCCCAAGGAGTGCTCGCGCACGGTGTCAATGCCGAGCCCGGTGATCTGCGCTGCCGCTGGACAGGGCAGCGCCCGCCCATCCGGCGCGATGACGATATGTCGCCGTCCCCACCCGTGCATGCACGGCTTGGGGTAGGACTCGTAATAGTCCGCAACGACATAGATGATCTCAAGGGCATCACCGTGGACCGCTCGCGCGAGCGCGACAGCCTGCTCCGCGGCAATGATCTGATCGCGGGTCGGCAGCAACGCTGACCGGTTGAGCAGCCCCCAGCCGTAGTACTGCGTGTGCGCCAGCTCAAGTCGGTCCGCGCCCAGCGCAGCAGCGAGATCGGCGATCGGCCCGATCCGGCCGATGTTCCCGCGATGCAGCACCACGTTGATCGTCAGTGGCAGCTCCAGCGCAGTGACCGCTTGGGCCGCGGCCAGCTTGCGGCCCACAACGCGCGCGCCGGCCACCTCCTCGGCTGCCGCGGGGTCGGCGTCCTGCATGCTGAGCTGCACATGATCGAGCCCGGCGTGCGCCAATTCGCTGGCCCGTCGCTCATCGAGACCCACCCCGCTGGTGACCAGACTCACGTAGAAGCCAAGATCGCGCGCCTGGGTGACCAGGGGGGTGAGGTCAGGCCGGGTCAAGGGCTCACCTCCGGTGAGGTGCAGTTGTAGCACGCCGAGCTGCCGGGCCTCGTCCAGCACGCGGCACCACTCGTCCAGCGTCAACTCCGCCGCATCCGGAACCACAAGCGGATTGGAACAGTACGGGCAGTGCAGTGGGCAGGTGTAAGTCAGCTCGGCGAGCAGGCCCAGCGGCCTATCCACGGTTGGTCACCAGCAGACGCTGCGCAATCAGGTCTCTGAGCAGCGACAGGACGTCGTCGACCGCGACACCGTCATATATTTCGCCAACCGCCTGCACTACCTGCACCACACTGTGACCACCGTCGCACTGCCGGACGATGGCCGCCGCCGTCTCATTCAAGATGAGCACACCCTCGGGGAACAGCAGGACCGTCTCATCGCTGAGCGGGTCGGTTCCGGTGCGCACCCCGCGACGCAGCTGCGGCCGGTCGTGCAGCGACAACGCGGCCGTCATCGACGTGCCTGCAATGCATGCTCGATCGTGTCGAGCATGCTCCACAGCACCTCAGTCTTGAACTCGAGGGCGCGCACCGCGGCGTCCTGGTGCTGCCGTGACGGACAGTGCGACAACACGATGTCCAGTGCGTCGGCGCATTCTTCTTGAGCGCGGCCGATACGGGAGTCGAAATATCCCAGCGCGTCGTGGTTGATCCACGAGTGGTGTCGCCGCAGCGCGGCCGTTCGGGCAGCCATGGCCTGCGGGGCGAACAGCTCGGTCAATGACGACGCGATGCCTTCGATCCATGGCCGGGTCCGAGCAAAAGTGACGTAGGAATCGACCGCGAAGCGCACCCCAGGCAGAACGTGCCGCTCGTCGATGACTTCCGCCCGGCTCAATCCGACCGCCTCAGCCAACACCAGCCAGCGTGCGCAGCCGCCGGTACCGTCTGTGGTGCCGTCGTGGTACACGATTCGCGGCAGCCACCGTCTGCGGATCTCCGGCAGCGGGCAGTTCGCGACGATAGCGGCGTCTTTTTGTGGCAAACTTCGCTGGTAGTACCACCGGTTGGCCACCCACGCCCGCAGGTGGACAGGATCGAGCTCACCGGCGTCCATCCGCTGGTGAAAGGGATGCTTGTCCCAATAGCTGCGCTCGGCAGCGCGCAACATGCCCTCGAATTCGGCACGATCCAACACCGGTCGGTTCTCACTCATCTGTCCCCCTGCTCTACAGCTCGTATTCGGCACCGTCGTGTGCAATAGTTGCGCCGGCGTCGGCGAGGAACGCTCGTTCGGGCGCGTCATCGAAGAGCATCGGATTCGTGTTGTTGAGGTGGGTGTACACGATCTGCGCATCGGTCCACTGGCGAAGCAGCCGCAAGCTTCCTTCCATACCACTGACGGGCAGATGTCCCATCGAGCGAGCTGTCGCGGTGCCACGATAGTGCTGACGCAGCTCGTCGTCGGTCCAGAACGTACCGTCCACGAGGACCAGATCGGCCCCGCCGAGCTGGTGGAGAAGGTGGTCGTCCAGGGCCGCCACCGAGGGCAAAAACACCGCGGCGCGAGCGGTGCGCTCGTCGGTGATTCGGTAACCGACGACGACCCCGGAGGTCGGACCCGTGCCGCGGGCGTAACGGGGCAGCCGACCGCTGGTGGCATCGAGTGCCTCACACCATATCGGCGAGGCCGCACCGTGGCGGTAGTGCAACGCACTTCGCTCGCCCAGCTGAATTTCGTGCCAGCGCACGACCGTGTAGCTCTCCAATGTCGGCAGCAGACCGCACCCGGAAAGCAGACTTCGCACCGCCGCTGTGCCGTACACGTGCAGCTCACTGGCCTGGCGCAGCGACAACAAGCCCAGCGTGTGGTCGAGCTCGGCATCAGTGAGGAACACTCCGTGTAGTGGTGCTGTGGAGTCGTCAGGCTTGGGCCACAGGGGAGGGCATTCACGCAGCGCAACGTCGAGCTCCGGCCCAGCGTTACCCAGAAACCACTCGCCGGCACCGTCACCGACTGCGATGGTAGATGATCGTCGCGACGTCACCGAGCGCGAACCTGACCGCGCGGCGGCGCACACCGGGCACCCGCAGTTCCATTGTGGAACTCCACCACCGGCCGCCGAACCCAAGATATGGATGAGCATCGCTAAGCGGAGGCTGGCTGATTCTCAGCGTCGCCCTGCGTACATCGTGACCTCCATCGGGGTGTCCAGCCGCTCCCACTTCGGCGCTACCCACTGTCGGCGTGAGTGCGCTACATTCTGAGCCGACTTCCCGGGGCTCCTGCTGGTCAGGCGACCGCATCGATCGTCAACAGCGACCATATTCCGACCTCCATTGTGGCCCTGAAGATATTGTTATAGCATCACTGGGCCCGTTTTGGCGCGCTCGTTGGCGAGTGGGCGCCTCAGGGCTGACCGGCTCAAGGTGGTGCGCTGACCCGAGGGGATGGCGCTCCTCGTCGAGAACAAAGATTGTCTGGGTCGAACGTACCTCGGGCATGCCCTGCAGCCGGTGGAGCACGACGTCGTGGAGCGCCGCGATGTCGGGTACCCGGACCAACAGGACGAAGTCGAACTCGCCGCTGGTCATCGCGACGTACTCGACACCGGGCAACCTGCTGACTTTGTCTCGCGTCATCGGCCACGACCCCTGCTGGACGTTGATCAAGATCATGGCTGCGACGTCGAGCCCGATCGCGTGTGGGTTGATGTCCGCGCGGAAGCGGCTGATGACGCCGTCGGCCACCAGGCGGTCGTAACGGGCGTAGGCGGTCGCCCGGGAGACGCCAGCCCGGATCGCTAACTCGTTCACCGACATGCGGCCGTCGTCGACCAGGATCCCCAGCATGCGACGATCGACGTTGTCGAGGGGGCGAGGTGGGACAGACGTCATCTGTTGAGTCTAATACCTGGACAGTCGTCTCGCATTCACCCTCAACCGTTGAACGATCGTGCCCGCAGGCGGAGGCTTCCGCTATGACCACATCGATCACACCTTCCCGGTTCGAGCTCCCCGAGGATCACCCTGGCAGCAGTGACCAGGGGTACCAACAACGGCGGGCCCGGATCGCCGAGATCGGCGCCGCCTACCGCCGCGGCGACCCGATCCCAGACGTCACCTACAGCGTTGCGGAGAACGAGGTCTGGCGGGTGGTGTCCGCAGAGCTCGCCGCCAAGCACCGGAAGTACGCCTGCGCCGAGTACCTCGCCGGCGCAGGCCGGCTCGTCCTTCCGACCCAGCGTGTTCCGCAGTTACGGGAAGTCGACGAGAGGGTCCACGATCTCACCGGTTTCCACATCAACCCCATTCCCGGTCTCGTGCCGGTCCGAACGTTCTACGGGTCGCTTGCGGAGCGGACATTCCTGTCCACGCAGTACATCCGCCATCACTCGGTGCCCTTCTACACGCCGGAACCGGATATCGTCCACGAGATCATCGGGCACGCCAACATGCTGGCCAGCCCGGTGTTCGCCGATCTCTACGAGGTAGCCGGCCGGGCATCATTGCGCGCCACAACCGAGGTCTCACTCGACGTCTTCAGCCGGATCTTCTGGTTTACGCTCGAGTTCGGCGTCGTCTATGAGGGCGGCCTGCTGAAGGCTTACGGCGCCGGCCTGCTGTCGTCGTACGGGGAGATCGAAGCGTTCCGCGATGCTGAGATTCGCCCATGGAACCTTCCCGAAATGGCGACGCAGGAGTACGACATCACGCACTACCAGCCTGTGCTGTTCGCGGCCACGTCGTTCGGGCAGATACTCTCAGATCTCCACACGTTCTTCTCGTCCTACGATGACAACGTGTGATATATTATTGGGAGAAGTGGCTGGTAAATCCAGTCGCTCTCGAACCCGAGGTGGTTCACATTGATTTCGTTTATTTGGTCTCCAGGTAATAGGTTGCCGGCCGGAACTGGGGGCTCGGAAAACTACACCATCGGCCAGGTCAGAGAACTGATACGACGTGCCATACCGGCCCAGGTGGTGACGATCGGACTTGGTGTCGATGACGGACGAGACGAGTTCACGGGAGTCCCCTTTCGCTCGTTGCCAGAGCTTGTTGACATCGGCAAGCTCGACAGTATTGTTGTTTTTGTCAACGAACCACATATGGTAGCGACGAAATATCCAGCTTTTCTGATACTCCACAATCCGCCACCTATTCGCGAGAAACTAAAATCGTTTGCGGTCGAGGGTACAAGGGATCGTACTGTGATCGTCACGAGCAGGTACTCGGGCATGCTGTGGTCGGAGTATCTCAACATCGACGCATCCGCGCTCACTGTGGTGTATCCCTTTGCTGAGCCATGTTTCGGAATACAACCCAGGCTGTGCAACTCAAGTGGTACCACCCGTATCCTTTTTGCTGGCCGCTTGAGTCCAGAAAAAGGAATCTACACTCTGCTCGAGACCCTGCATATCGACATCATCGAGCAAGACCTCAAGCTCGCCTTCACTGTGACAACGGCTGGTGCGGACAAGGTGCAGGGAAAGATAATCGAACAACTGGTCGGAGTGCATCCCGGCATCGACGTCGTCGCAGCGCGTAGGACTCCCGCCAAGATGGCCTTATTGATGGCGGAGCACGACATCGTAGTAATTCCTTCGAATAGTCAGTACTGGCATGAGACATTTGGTATTGTCTCGATCGAAGCCCAGCACTCAGGTTGCTGGGTGGTCGCTTCAGATGATGGCGGACTACCTGAGACAAACTGCGGTGGTGTCGTGCTCGTGAAGCCGGACAATGCTGAAGCGCTGGCCTGGGGCATCCGCGAAGCTATATCGAATGGACCG
This sequence comes from Pseudonocardiaceae bacterium, assembly GCA_050699575.1. Classification (GTDB taxonomy): domain Bacteria; phylum Actinomycetota; class Actinomycetes; order Mycobacteriales; family Pseudonocardiaceae. Next base: position 17,063 of record JBOHFG010000106.1, on the reverse strand, counting down.
CTGTCCATGGTAACTCGGCGAGACGCCTCGATGAAGTTCACCGTTGGACAATCCGTGGACAGTTTACTGAAGGTCCTGTTGAAACCGGCGAAGATCGAAATCGAACCGCTCTATGGCCGGCACCGCGGGTACTCAAGGAAGAAGCGCACCATCTCCGTAGAGGCGTCGGGGCCGTCCGGGTCCGTGTAAGATCCAGCCGGGTCGCCACCGGACCACGCGTGCCCCGCCCCGTGGATAGTCCAGCGCTCCGCGAGGACCGTGTCATCGGCATCCTGGATGACCGTCCGTGTGCAGGGTCGGCGGCCGGGCTCGGCGAGCCGGATCGTCGTGGGGGTGTGGCGGGTCCCTGAGCCCGCGGCCGCGAGGCGAGCGGCGACGAGGCGTTCGGCGTTGACCGGAGCTACGACAGTGTCGCCGTCGCCGTGGAAGACGATCAAGGGTAGATCGCCGCCCGGGGCCGGTGTTCCACCGGTGCGCATCGCGGCGAATGCAGAGGTCACGTCGTGTGCTGCGTGGTACGCGAGGCCCGAGTGGACCCCGACGGCGGCGTAGAGGTCCGGGTAGGTCGCGGCCATCACCGCGGCCATCGCGCCGCCCGCCGACAGGCCGGCGATGTACACCCGGTCCGGGTCGGCGTCGTGCTCGGCGATAACCCGCCGGGTAATCCCGGCTAGGATGGACGGCTCACCCGCCCCAGCACGCTGATCGGTGGGGGAGAACCAGTTCCAGTAGCCACCGCGATTGGCCGTGGTTGTCTGCTCGGGGTAGGCGACGAGGAAGCCGTGCCGCTCGGCGAGCGCGTTCATCCTGGTGCCGGCTGCGAAGTCCGCGGCGTTCTGGGAGCCGCCGTGCAGCATGATCACGAGTGGGCGCCGGTTGCCGGTCCGGCCGGTGGGTACGTAGAGGTCGAAGCGGCGGGTGCCCGCCGCCTCCGTGTGGTTCAGCCGCAGGACCCTTTCGCCGGGCGCGGCGGTGGTTGCGGGGTGCGGGTCCGGTGGTCGCACTTCGGGCAGGACCCGGCGTAGCCGGCCCAGCAAGCCGGACGAGACGCCCATGGTGGCCGGCCGGGCCTGCGCGTCGCCGGTCGGCGAGGCGACGGGCGCTCCCAGGGTGCGCCGGAGGACGGCGATCGCCTCCGTCAGTTGTCCCTCGCGGGTGAGCCGCAATGCCGCAGCCATCCTGGCGTTCCTGTCGTGTTCCATGACTAGCCCTCCCATGCTGGTGTGGCACTGGCCGCCGGTTGGGCGGGCGTACGCTGCCTCGGTGGGCGCATGGCGGGCGCCCCCCGAGTGTGTCAGGTGGTGCGCGGGATGAGTGCGGCCTTGACGGCCCGCGAGGCACGGAATGCCCCCAGGACCTCCACCGACCCGATCGTCGCGCGAGCGAGTTCGGCATCGACGTCGTCGGCGATGGTCACGAGTCCCAGGACACGCAGCTCAATCGTGCGGCCGGCCTCACGAAGCTGCTCGAGGTCGCGCCGGGTGAGATGCCGCACGCCGAGCGTCAGCGTCCGCCGGGCGACCGTGGCCGCCACGGCATCCGACCTGCTTTCGAGCTGGCGCCGGATGGCCGTGCGGATGAAATCCGTGCGGTTGGCGAAGAAACCCTCGTCAACGAGCAGATCGATCTGCCCGAGGTCAACCAGCCCAACGTTGATGGTGATCTTCTCGCTCCGGTCGACCTCAGCCACCTTACCAGCCTATCACCATCTCCATGGATGGCGGTGGGATGATGAGCTTTCCTGTGAGCCGTGATCTGCTAAATATCTACGGGCGTGTTCGTAGCCACCCGGCGAAGGAGGTAGTCCCATGCTTGTCGACGATGCCCGGAGGATCGCCGCCGCGATCGAAGAACGCTTCAACGCCAGCGCCTGCCAGGGAGTCAAGGCTGTGGTCAAGTCCGAGCAGATGAGCCCCAAGTCAGTTCCTACCGGTGCAGGGCGCCCAACCTTCACCAATTACTTCATCCAGATCGGCGACGGCACTCGGGTGGCTACCCTCACCCTCGGTCAAGCAGCGGGGTTGCTGGACGATGTCGAGCCGGATTGGGATCCGCAGCGGCTCTTCGACGCGATCCGCGCCCGGGACGGGCTCGTTGAGGACGTGACCTGAGGACCCGACGCCACCGACAACGCTGCCCCCTACCCGTGCTCCGAAGACTCGGTCACACTGGTGACTCGGTCACAGTGCCGGGTGGGAGACACGGGGTATCGCGCCTGGCTTGCGGGACCTAGGGCGTTCTGGGTTGGAGCGCAGTGGGGCGGCGGTCGGGTGGGTGTGGAGCTGCGGGTGCTGGGCCCGGTGGGGGCCGTGGTCGACGGTCGGTTGGTTGACTTGGGACCGCCCAAGCAGCGTGCCTTGTGTGCGCTGTTGGTGAGTCGGGTGGGTCGGCCGGTGGCGGTCGATACGTTGCTGGAGGAGCTGTGGTCGGGGGATCCACCGGCGGCAGCGATGACGTCGCTGCGGACTTACGTGTGCAACCTGCGGCGAGTGTTGGAGCCACATCGGGCGCCGCGGGCACCGAACACAGTGCTGCTCACCCGCGCCCCGGGCTACTTGCTGGACAGTGGCGGCGCCGTGCTCGACGTATACCGGTTCACCGGGCACTGCGCTGTCGGTCGGGAGGCATTGCACCACGGTGACCCGCAGCGGGCACTGAGCGAGTTCGATGCCGGGCTGGCGTTGTGGCGCGGGGAGGCCTACGCCGACGTTCGGGACGCCGCCTGGGCGGCACCGGAGATCGCACGGCTGGAGGAGCTGCGGTTGGTGGTGGTCGAAGACAGGTGCACAGCCCTGCTGGAGCTCGGTTCCCCCGACGTGGCGGTGGCCGAGTTGGAGGCCCACGTGCAACGCCACCCGTTGCGCGAGCACAGCTGCGAGCTGTTGGCACTGGCGTTGTACCGGGCCGGGCGGCAAGCCGACGCGCTGACCGTACTGCGGGTCACCCGCACGCGGCTGGCAGAGGAGTTGGGCATCGACCCCGGGACAGCGTTGCAACGCTTGGAGCGCGACATCCTCACCCAGACACCAGCGCTGGACTGGCACCTGCCGACCTCGCCGCGCCCCGCTGCCACCGTCCTCCCACCGGTCTCGATGACCGGCCCGACAATGGTCGAGGAACACGACATCTTCATTGGTCGGGAAACGGCACTGCAGCGGCTGGTTGACGCAGTGGCCGGCGGTCGTGGGCGGGTGGTACTGGTGGCCGGGGAACCGGGGATCGGTAAAACCGGGTTGCTGCGGCGTTTTGCCGAGTTGGCGGGCGTGCCGGTGGCCTGGGGTTCCTGCCCAGAGCACGTCGCGGCTCCTCCGTTGTGGCCCTGGGAGCAAGTGCTGCGCGCGGTACGAACCCACTACCCTGACCGCCAGATCCCAGGCCCGGTGGCCGAGCTACTAGACGGGGACACCCAGCAACTGGCAGACGGCTTGGATGTGGCCGGTGCCGCGCTTCGGCGGTTCGAGGCGATCGGCCAGTACCTGGCCGCCGCACCGAACCCACTGGTGGTGGTGCTCGATGACCTGCACCGAGCGGATAGAGCCTCGCTGCGGCTGCTGGCCCACCTGGCCGACACCATTATCACCACCAGCCGGCTGCTGCTGGTGGCTTCCTACCGTTCCCACGAATCCGCCGCGGTGGCCGAGACGCTGGCCGCGTTGGCCCGCGCCGAAGCCTGGTGGATCCAGCTGACCGGCCTGGACGCCGAGGACACCCAAACCTTGGTGAGCGCGATGACCGGCCGGAAGATCAGCAAGCACACCGCGGCCAGGCTGTGGGCCCGTACCGAGGGCAACCCGTTCTTCTTGCGGGAACTGGTCGGGCTGTTGACCAGTGAACACCGCCTGGACCACCCAGACACAGTGCCGGTGCCGGTACCGATACGCGAGGTGGTGCTGCGCCGCATCGCCCGGCTACCCCAGGCCACGGCCACAGTGCTATCAGTGGCCGCGATCGCTGGCCGGGACTTCGACGTCGACGTCGTGGCCGAGGCCGCCGCGGTCGAGGTCGAGGCGGCGCTGGAGGCCATCGACACCGCGGTGGCCGCGGGCCTCGTGGTGGAGAACCTACAACGGCTGGGTTGGTTCAGCTTCACCCACACCCTGATCGCCGAGGCACTGTATGAGACCACGACCCGGGTGCGACGGGTCCGGTGGCACCGGCGGATCGGGACGGTAACCGCCCGGGTATGGGCTGGGCACACCGAGCGTGCCGCGGAGATCGCCCGGCACTGGCTGCTGGCCGCCGAGCTCGATCCAGACACCGCCGCCCAAGCTTGTGTGCACGCCGCGGCCGCGGCCCGGGTGGCCGCGGCCCGGTTGTCCCCTGAGGACGCCGCCGAATCCTGGCGGCAAGCCTTGGCCGCCGCTGAGCTGGCCGGTGAGGTCGATCGTTACCCGCTGCTGATGGGGTTGGCGACCTCGCTGTACCGGGCGGGGAACCCGCGCGACGGGCTACCGGTGTTCATCCAGGCCATGGAACATGCCCTCACCGAGGGCGATCCGCACGGCGCGGACATTTCCCAGCTGGTCACCGCGGTGGTCACGGCCATCAGCGAAGGGAACTGGTTCCCCGTCGTGGGCGGCGCCGACGACCAGCGGTTGGTCGATGTCCTGCAGCGCGCACTGCCGCGGTTGACCGAACCGGTGCACCGAGCGTTGCTGCTGGCCTGCTTGGCCACCGCCTGCTACTACGACGATGACCCGCAGCGGCGGGTCGCCCTGTCTGACCAAGCCCTGACCCTGGTCCGCCCCGCGGCAGACACTGTCGCCCTGGCCCGCGTGCTGTACCTGCGGTTAATGGCGCTGTACGGCCCTGACTACCCCGAGCAGTGCCTGGCCGTGGTCACCGAGCTCTTGGAGTTGCCGGGCCTGCCCTCGCCGCTGGTGACCGGCGCCCGGCGGAGCCGCGCTAATCTGCTTGCGCTCTGGGGCCGCATTCCTGAGGCTGCCATTGAGCTTGACCTGCTTGTTCCCTCCGTCGAGCAGTCGGGTTCCCCGACTCTCCGGGCGCAGCTGGGATGGTCCCAGGCCGGTCTGTTGCTGCTTGCCGGGCGCTGGCAGGAGGCCGACGCGCTCAGCCGCGCCATTTACCACCTGCACTCCGGGATGAGCTGGGGGATGGAACGGGGCATCGCGCAGACCGTCCGGATGATACAGCGCTGGGAGGTCAGGTATCTGGCCGGCACCGGCGCGGGCCTGGTGGACGAGCTGCGCGCAGCGGTCCAGGCCACCGGCTCGCCGGTATTGCCCAGCATTCTTCCGATGGCGCTGGTCGAAGCCGGACGCCTGGCGGATGCCCGCGCCGTCCTCCGCGGCCTTGCCCCAGGCCACAAGGACTACCGATGGCTCTACACGCGGTGTTGGGAACTGCTGGCCGCGGCGCGACTGAGCGAGACCGAGCTCGTGACCCAGCTGCGTGAGCAGCTACGGCCCTACCGTCGGCTCGCCTGCGCCGAGTTCGCGGTCGCGGTCAGTGGATCGGTGGCCTACTTCACCGGCGAAGCCGCCCTGGCCCTCGGCGACCCTGAGGCCGCGCTGGCCGACCTCGCCATCGCGGTCGAGGTCGACGAGGCCATGGGCGCACTGCCCTGGCTGGCCCAGGCCCGCGACGCCATTACCCGAGCTCATCGCGGAGGTTAGTCCAACCGGAGTACGGTAGGGTGGATTGTCTCCTACTCGACGCTCTTGGAGGTCCATAAAGTGGCCGCGCTCCGGTTGGTGTTCTCCACTCGGCCTTCTTTCGGGCATCTCTATCCGCTGATGCCGCTGGCCTATGCCGCTCGTGACGCCGGCCATGATGTCGTGTTCACCACCGGTGAAGAGTTCGTTCCCCGCATCCGCGCTCTCGGGTTCGAGACACACCAGGTCGGTACCTGCATCGTCAAGACCATGCAGGAGCTGCTGAACGCCCGGTCCGAACCGCTGACTGACGAGTTTAGGACGTATTGGGACTTCGCCGGAGAGATCTTCTTCGGCGCGCTGGCCCGGCGGACCGCCGAGGATCTGTTGCCGCTGCTGGATTGTCTGGCGCCGAACCTGGTGATCTACGAGCAGACCGACTTCGGTGCCGCGGTCGCGGCGGCACTCGCCGGGGTGCCGGCGATTTGCCACTCACTGATACGAGCGATTGAAGTCGAGAGGCGAAAAATTCTCGCCGGAACGCGACTTGACGCTCTGTGGGCCCATTTCGGAAATGACTCAGCACCACTCGATGTGTTTTCGGGCGATGCCTACCTCGATATCTACTCACCGAGTCTACAGGAGCCGGAGATCTTCAAGCACCCGCACTGGATTCCGATGCGACCAGTGCCCTGGAGCGAGCCGAGTGGGGCCATGCCGGCGTGGGTGCGGACTCGATCACGTCCGCTGGTGTACCTTACTTTGGGTACGGTCCTGTTTCGCGATGGCGATGGCTTGCGGGCGGCGGCCGCGGGACTGTCCACCTTGGGCGTTGACGTGCTGGTCGCGCTCGGTCCGCATGATCCCGCCGTACTCGGGTCGACCCCGGCTGGGGTCCACGTGGAACGCTTCGTGCACCAGGCGGATGTGCTGCCACACGTCGATCTCATCATCCATCACGGTGGCACCGGAACAATGCTCGGAGCATTGTCGAAAGGCCTGCCGCAGCTCATCCTTCCGCAAGGCGCCGATCAGTTCATCAACGCCGATATCATCGTCTCGGCTGGCCTCGGCCTGTCCCTGGAGCCCGACAACGTGAGCCCCGAGTCGGTGGTCGAAGCGGCACGGTCACTGCTCTCCGACAGTTCCTACCGCGACGCAGCCCTGCGCATCTGCCGCGAGATTGCCGCCATGCCGCATCCCTCGGAGGTGTTGCCTACCTTGGTCCAGTTCGCCCAGATGGCCGCCTAGTCCTTCTCGAAGACGCCCTCCGGAGCAACGCGATCCTTGGTTGCCATCAACCGTGACAACTCTTCTGCCATCGTAATTGTGTGACAGAACGTATCGACCGACACCTGTCGGTTCCCTAGGCTCTTGAGCGCCTCGACGGTCACTGGGTCCCGCCTGGAGAGACCCAGATCTTCAGCCCAACTCATTGCCGATCGAGAATCGGTCATGCTGGCCATCATCTGGGTCCGCTCGTGCTCCGTCCGGGTCGCCTTCACCGACTGCTGGACAGTTCGGATCTGGGCCGGTAAGCGGAAGTCGTCGACGATGCGAAGCTCTGCAGAATCAGTCTTGAGCCACCGGGCAAGGGCGTGCCGTATGCTCTCTCGAGCTTCGGCCAAGCTGGGGCACAGGCAACGAACACGAGGCTCTTCGGCGATCTCCACCACCCAAGCATTGCCGTCTCGCTCGTATACCGCGGTGTAGGTCTCGCTCACGTCAACCAGTCCCTTCTTGCGCCCGACACCAGGACCAACCGTCGAAAGCCAGTCCAGCCGACGTCCAGCAGCGTAGTCGGTTGGCAACGCCAACCCAAGATGATGTGTGGACAGCGTTGCGCCATCCGAGTGACCACTGGGCGTGGCGAGCCGGGTACTCGCAGCCAACCCTGGCATGGTCTACTCACTACCCGCCGGGCGCCGCTCGGTGTTGATTCATGATCAAACCCCCAGGGGGTCGCGATGAGTGTGTTGACCCTGGTCGCCCAGGGCGCTGAGTTGAACACGCAAAATCTGCGCGCCTGGATGTTGAACAACATCGTGCCGCTGTTGCTGCTGTCGGTAGCGGTGCTACTGCTGTGGCTGGGCGGCGGTAAGGGCGATAACGCTGGGGTGATGCGACGGGTCGGAGGTGTGATCATCGCGTTGGGTGTCATCGGGCTGGCCGTGTCCGGCGGAGCGCAGAACCTCGGAACGTGGATCGCCGGCCTGTTCAGCGGATGACCAAGGAGTGACGCGACGTTGCAGATCCGCACCGATGACGATGTCTACCGGGTAGACGCGGTCTGGCTGGGTCCGCCCAAGGCGACGTTCCCGTGGCGTGCGCGGTACGTGTCCTGGGGTGTCGGGATGGTGATGTTTCTCGTCGTGATCGGCGTCGAGCGTCAGCTGGGCATCGGCTTTGGTTTCTTCTCGACCGGTTGGGGACTGCTCATCACCATCGTGCTCACCCGGCTGATCGGCTCCCGGATCAGCCACGAGCGTCCGCTGACCGCTGTTGCCGTGATGTGGCTGCGCGAGCTCACCGCTCCCCGGAAGGTGACCGCGATTCGCGGTGGCGCCGCTGGCGCGGCGCGGATCCGGGTCGAACCCGATCGCCCCCGACCCGGCCAACGGCCGATCCGTCGCTGGGGTCGTCGCAGGAAGGAGCGCACAGGTGTTCGGGCTCCGACGTCCTCCCCGCAGCAGTGAACGCACCGCACCGCACGAGCACCCCTCGACGTTCACTGCCCGGGGTGGCTCCCAGCGGCGCAGCCACCAGCTCCCCGGGGAGTCTGCGATCCCCACCTACACCCCAGACATCGCATTGCGCTCCATTGATGGCCATCTGGTGCGTAACGGACAGGAGGTCTATGCCTGGTACCGGCTCGCTCCGCAGCGCTGGTCGTTCCGCTCGGATTCACAACGCCAGGACCTGATCCACGCCATCGCCGGCCAGTACGCGGAATTGCAGGGTCGGTGGCTGCACCTGCGGGTCACCGCTCGCCCGTACCCGATCCGGATGTGGGCCGAGTCCCATGCGCGCAACGCGGTGGGGCGGTTGCCCGACACCCCCGGCGCGCTGTCCTTCGACGACTACATGGTTGGTGAGCAGCAGCAGCTGCTCGGGCATTCGATGGCCGAGAAGGAAGTCTATCTCGGGGTGCAGGTGCAGACCCGCTCCATGGTGGACCGGGTCGTGGAGCGGGCCGCGCCGGTGCTGCGGCGGGTGTTCCCCACTGCTGTCGACGCCGAGCTGGTCGCCATCGACGCCGAGGTCGAGCACCTCGACGGAGTGATCGGCGTCGCCGGGCTGGAGGGCCGGGCAGTGACCGCGGGGGAGATGTCCTGGCTGATGCACCGGTCGTGCTCGTTGGGCCTGCCCGCGCCGCGAAACCTGCCCGCGGTGCCCGACGCTACCTGGGAACCCGAGGATCTGGCCAGTTTCACCGACGCCGCGGACTTCCACGCCGAGCCCTACGCGCCCACCCTCACCGTCCGCGGTCGCACCGGCTCCAACGCCGGGGTCGCCCGGCATGTCGTGGTGCTCACCGTGGGCCAGATGCACGGGTTGCGGATCCCGGAGATCGACGATCCCTGGGTGCAGCGCTCGGACCGGCTGCCGGCCGGCGTCGAATGGTCGGCACGCATCTACGTGCGCCGCCCGGAGGAGGTAGCCGGCGAGCTGCAGCGCCAGATGAACAAGGTGCGCTCCCAGGTGCGGCACTACACCGACGAGCACGACCTTGAGCCGCCGCAGAGCCTGGTCCGCCAAGCCACCCGGGTGCTGGAGATCGACGATGAGATGACCTCGGGCTTCACCGCGCTGGGCACCCGGGTGCGGTCGTGGTGGCGGGTAGCGGTCTCGGGGCCCAGTGAGCGAGATGCGCTGCGGTTGGCGCAGCAGCTGCTGGACCTGTACAAGCCCAAAATCGCTATCGAGCATCCGGAGGCGCAGTACGCGTTGGCTCGCGAGTTCATCCCCGGCGAGCCGCTGTCCTCAGGCGCCTATCTGCGCCGCGGTTCGGTGACCTGGGCGGCCTCCGCGGTGCCCACCGCCACCGCGGAGGTGGGGGACCGGCGCGGCATCCTGCTCGGCGAGACGTGCACCGCCACCCGGCGCCCGGTTGCCTGGGACCCGTGGATGGCCCAGGAGATCCGGGACTCCTCCGGGTTGACCGCGTTGGTGGCCGGGCTCGGCGGCGGCAAGTCCTTCTTGGGCGGCGGCATCGTCTACAAAACGTTGCGTTCCGGGGCGTACTGGACGCTGCTGGACCCCTCTGGCCCGCTGGCCAGGCTGTGTGAGCTGCCCGAGCTGCGGCCCTATGCCCGACCGATCAATCTGCTCAACGCCCAGCCCGGCATCCTCAACCCCTACCGGGTGGTCGCTGAGCCCGAGCTGGCGCATTTCGCCGACGAAGAGGACCCGGAGCGGGCCTGGCGGCGGGAGAAGGCGCTGACTGCGGCCACCCGGCGCCGGCTGGTGCTTGACGTGCTCACCGGTGTGCTGCCCTTCGAGGTTGCCCGGATGGCCAAGACTCGGATCGTGCTGCTCCGTGCGGTCCGTGCGGTGGGAGGGCGGCCCGACGCGCATCCCGGGCAGGTGTTCGAGATGCTGCGCCGTGATCCCTCCGAGCATCACGAGCACGCGATCGTGGTCGCCGACTTCCTTGACGAGATGCGGGAGCGCATGTCGCTGCTCATTCCGGAAAAAGATGCCGACCCCTATACCGAGACGCGCGACGATCGGCTCACCGTGCTGACCATGTCCGGTCTGACCCTGCCCAAGGACACCATCGGCCGGGAGCACTGGACCGATGCCGAGTCGCTCGGGGTGGAGTTGCTCAATCTCGCGGCCTGGCTGACCCAGCGGTCCATCTACGAGCGTCCCCGGGATCAGCGCAAAGGGGTCTGGATCGACGAGGCGTTCTTCCTGTCCGAGGTCCCCACCGGGCGGGTGCTGATGAACCGCTTCGCCCGGGACTCCCGCAAGTGGAACGTGCGGGTGCTGCTGTCCTCGCAGGTCCCGGCCGACTTCCTCAAGATCCAGGGCTTTGTGTCGCTGCTGGACTCGGTCTTCGTCGGGAGACTGGACGACGGGCCGGCCCAGGCCGACGCGCTGCGGCTGCTCAAGGTTCCCATCGGGGTGGGGTATGAGCAGGTGGTGGCGTCGCTGGGGCGCCGTCCGGGTGGTGACCGGATTGCCACGGAACGGGACCGGGCACCGCGGCAGTTCATCTTCGGCGACGGCGCCGGTGGGGTGGAACGGGTCCGGGTGGACTTCTCCGGCGCGCACCTGGAGCATCTGTGCACCGCGCTGGACACCACTCCGGATGCGCTGCGCGGCGATCCCCCTGGTGCGCGGTTGCCCGCCGGGACTGACATTGCGGACGAAGAACATCACGGCTCCGCGCGCAACGGGATCGGTCCGGCGGCCGCAGTCAGGACGAGAGCATGACAGTTCGGGTGCTGGCCAACAGGAGGGTCGCGGCGCTGCTCGGGCTGCTGGTGGCCATCGTGCTGATCAGCCCGTCGACCGCGTGGGGGGCAGCCGCGCCAGCGCAGGTTCCTGGCGTCGACGACTGCAAACAGCCGCCCAACCCGGAACGGCCTGGATCCGGCATGGTCGGCGCCATCGACCCCACGCCGCTGCAGGCCGGGGTACCGAACAGCGTGTATTCCGAGGTCGGCTACGCGGGGCTGGTGTGGCACACCTATGACCTGGGCTGCGGTCCCTCAGGCTTGCGCAACCCCAACGCGGTGATCGACACCTGGACCGGCAACCTGCTGTTCGACATCGGCAAGGCGATCGTCGGCGCCACCAATGGGCTGCACTACGCGCTCGCCGACGGGGGCCTGCTGGCGCCGCTGAACGACCTGATCGTCTCCGGCACGGTCGCGCTCTACGACAGCGTGTACGCGCCCTGGTTCGGGTTGGTCGCGGTGCTGTTGGCGATCGTGCTGTTCCGGTCGATCTGGCGCGGCGACCTCGCCACGGTGAGCAAACGTGCCGCGTGGGCGATGGCCGGCATCTGGTTGGCGGCCGCGACCTACCTCACGCCGCTGTTGTACACCCAGGTGCTCGACGGGGTCCTGCTCGACGGCAGCAACCAGGTGCGCAGCGGATTCCTGCATGAGGTCGGCATTGAGCAGCGGGATGCCCTGCCGACTCTGCTACATGACCAGATCATCTACCGCAATTGGCTGCGCGGGGAGTTCGGTTCTCCGGACGGGCCGCAGGCCGCCCAGCTGGGCCGTGACCTGGTCCACGCACAGGCCTACACCAAGCAGGAGATCGCCAACGGGGCTGATGATCCGAAATCCGGCGTCGCGGACCGCAAGAAACAGGAATACAAGACCATCGCCGGGCGGACGGGCAGCGCCTACGGCTACTTCCAGGGGCTCGACGGCAACCGGATCGGCGTCGGGTTTCTGGCGGCCCTGCAGGGAGTGATGTTCGGGTTGTTCCAACTGCTCGCGCAGGCGGCGCTGCTCCTGGCCCAGGTGATGTTGCGAGTGGTGATCCTGCTCGGCCCGATCATCGGTCTGATCGCGATCCTGCACCATGAGCTGCTGCGCAGTGTCGGCCGGGCGGTCGGTGCCGCGCTGCTCAACATCGTCGTGCTCTCGGCACTGGCCGCGCTCCACACGCTGGTGATGGTGTGGGTGTTCGACCCGTCCCGCAACATCGTGGTGCTCGCTCAGATGCTGCTCGCCGGAATGATCACATTGGTGATGTTGCTGGTGGCCCGCCCAATCCGGCGGATGTGGCAGATGATGGAGCTTGCGGTGGGTGCGGTGGGTGGCGCGCTACCTGCCGCACCGCCGGGGGTGCTGTCCCGGTTGCGGCGGCGCGGCGGCGTCGAGGCCACCGCCTCGGAGCGGTTCTGGGGGGACGCCCGCGGCACCGAGGCTGATTCGGGGACCACGGACTTCGTGGCCGGCAGCCGGGTCCGCCCGGAGGCCAGCACTCCGGTGACTGTCGCGGCCGAGCGGTTGGACCGCCGTGGGGGTGGTCTGGCGGCGACTCCGGCGCTCGGTTCTGGCCGGGTGGGCGGCGAGGCGATGCTGACCGGGCCGAACGAGAGCGCGTCGCGGCCGGATCGGCTGGCTGCGTTGCCGGCTGGGTTCCGGGTGACCGAACCCGGCCGTGGCCGGCTCGGCGAGGAACCGGTGTACGTGCCCTCAGCGGTCGGTAGTCCACGCGCCACACCGCGGCGAGCTGAGCTGGAGGAGGTGGCCGGGCGCCAGGTGTGGGTGGTGTACCGGCCGTCAGCCGGCCTCGAAGTCACTGGCCGTGAGCTCGGCGCGGAGGTCGCTGACGGTGACCGCGCCCGGACCACGGACTGACCGGGGATTCCGCAAGTGCCGATCCGTACTCACCGCGGCCGCGCAGCCGTCTACCGCAGCTTCTGGGGTTGGCCGGTGCGCTCCCCGAAGCACCTTGTCGGCACCGTGCTGGCGCTGGTCGTCATTGCCGTCGGGGCTGAGCTGGCGTTGCCCGGAAACCGGGGCGGCCCGGCCCCCGCAGTCTCGTCGAAGAGCACCGGGCGTGCCTCACTAAGCCAGCCGGCTCAGGTCCCGACGTTGGCCAACAGGGGTGGTGCCCAACAGCCCCGGGTGCCGCTTCCGAGCGCCCCCGCCCCAGCGGCCGCGCTCACCATCGCCCGCTCCTGGGTGCAGGGGTTTCTCACCGTGCCGGAGGGCATCACCGCGGCCCGCTGGGTTGAGCAGTTGCGGCCTTACACCACAGACGACCTGTTCCCGCAACTTCAGTCGATCGACCCGGCGAACGTCCCTGCGGCGCAGATCATCGACCAGCCGCGTACGGTCAGCGTCGGAGCGAGCTCGGTTGAGGTGGACGTGCCCACCACCGCTGTCGTGGTCCGGTTGCTGCTGGTCTCCACCCCTGCTGGCTGGCGGGTGGCCAGTTACGAGCGGGCGGGTTGAGCCATGCGGCGGTGGCTGGTCGGGCTGCTGATCGTCGGCTTGTTCGGCGGCCTCATCGCGGTGGTGGCGATTTCTGCCCTGCTCGGCGGCGTCGGTTCCGGCGATGTCGGGTTCGGAGCACCGTGCGGCTCGGTGCGCGCCTCCACAGATCCACGGGAAGCGCCATCGGTGGCCGTGCAGGTCAGCGACCTTGATGCGGAGCAACGGGCCATCGTCGAGCTGATCATCGCGATCGGCAAGCAGCGCCGGCTGCCGCCACGGGCCTGGCAAATCGCCATCCAGGCTGGGATGACCGAGTCCCGGCTGCACAATCTGCACTACGGCGACCGGGACTCGCTGGGTATCTTTCAAATGCGTCCCTCTCAGGGGTGGGGCACCGTCGACCAGGTCACCGATCCCGTCTACGAGATCAACAAGTTCTACGACAAGCTGCTGATGTTGCCGGACTGGGAAACTCAGCGGCCAGGTGACTCTGCGCAGAACATCGAACGGTCAGCATTCCCGGCGCGCTACCACAAGTGGGAACCGCTGGCTGTCAGTGTGATCGGCGCGGTGGGCGGGGACGTCACGGAATACGTCCGGGCGTCCTGCAGCACGCCGCTCCCAGCGCCTTCCGAGGTGGCTGGGCGGGCGATGCAGTATGCGCTCGGTGAGGTCGGCAAGCCCTACGTCTGGGGCGCTACCGGCCCCAATGCCTATGACTGCTCGGGGCTGATGTTGCGGGCCTACCAGTCGGCCGGGGTCACCCTTCCTCGGGTGGCAGCGCAGCAGTATTGGGCCGGTACCCAGCTTCCGGTGCGCCAGGCGCAACCGGGGGACCTGCTGTTTTGGGGTTATGACACCTCGAACCCAGATAGCATCCACCACGTTGCGATGTACCTGGGTAACGGTCGCATGGTCGAGGCGGCGAACCAGACGGTGCCGCTGAGGCAGCGGGCAGTGAGCTTCGACGAGCATGAACTGATGCCGCTCGCGGTCCGGCCTGGTGTGCCGGTCGCGAAGGCCTGACATCCGGAGGTGAAGATGTACACGTCGGACCCGATCCCGCGGCCGGCCCGCCAGCCGGCCTCGGCCACCCCACTACGGGACCATCTCGAGCTCGCCAAGCTGGGGGTCGAGGAGGGCTATGTCGTGTTGCCCCGGTCCTTGGCCGAGGAGATGCCCCTGCCCTGGCAGCAACAGATGGCCTACCTCATCGATGAGCTGCATCGGACTTATGGTGACCTGCCGTGGCCCGTGTACCGGGTGGTGCCCAGCCGGGTGGAACGGCTGGTCGACCTGGACGAGGCCCAGCTCGCCGAGGCCGGCTATCTGCTTGAGATCGACAGCAGCGGCGAGCTGGTGTATCGGGATCGCCACGACACGGTGGTTTCCGATCCGCAGTCCACGGAAGTCTTAGTGTCCTGCCTGGACCCGATACGCCGTCGTCCGCCGACAATCAGCCAGTGACTCAGGCGGACCTGTCCCAGCTCACGATCGGGGTGCTCGGCGGTACTGGCCCGCAAGGCCGGGGCCTGGCCTACCGCTGGGCCCTCGGCGGTTTGTCGGTGGTGATCGGTTCCCGTGATGCCGCTCGGGCTGAGCAGGTCGCGGCCACACTGCAGAAACGTGCCGGCTCGCCGCAGGTTCGCGGCGTCGACAATGCTGGTTGCGCTACCGAGTCGGACGTGGTCGTCGTTGCGGTGCCCTTCGACGGCCACGCCACACTGCTCACCTCGCTGCGCTTAGCGCTGGCCGGCAAGATCGTGATCGACTGCGTGAACCCGCTCGGCTTCGACAACCGGGGCCCGGGTCCGCGGGCGGTGCTGGAGGGCAGCGCCGCCCAGCAGGCCCAGATACTGCTGCCCGATTCCCGGGTGACTGCCGCGTTCCACCATGTCTCCGCGGTGTTGCTGGACGACCCTGAGGTGTCCAGCGTGGACGTCGACGTGCTGGTGTTGGGTGACGACCGGGAGGCCACGGATCTGGTATGCGCCCTGGCTTCCGTGATACCCGGCGCGCGCGGCATCTACGCTGGCCGGCTGCGCAATGCCGGCCAGGTAGAGGCACTCGCCGCCAACCTCATCGCGATCAACAAGCGTTACCGGGCGCACACCGGCATCCGCATCACCGGCATCTGACCCCTTTCGACGTCATCAGTGGTAGGTGTGTTCCGGCGCTGGGTAGGCGCCCGAGCGGACCTCGTCGGCGAAGTGGCCCGCAGCTTCCCGAAGGCCGTCGCCGAGCTTGGCGTAGGTCTTGACGAACTTGGGCCCCGGGCCACTAAGCACGTGGAAAGCTGCCATGTCCTGCCACACCATCACCTGCGCGTCGCAGTCCGGCCCGGCGCCGATGCCGATGGTGGGCACCCCGGTGACTGCGGTGATTCGAGCGGCGAGCTCGGCGGGCACCACTTCCAGCACAATGGCGAACACGCCCACGGCTTCCAGCGTCTTGGCGTCTTCCATCAGCCGCTCGCCCTGTTCGCCGCGTCCTTGCACTGAGTAACCGCCGAAGGCGTGCACCGACTGCGGAGTGAGACCGAGGTGGGCCATCACCGGTACGCCGGCCTCGACCAGCGCCTCGACCTGCGGCACCACTCGACGGCCACCCTCCAGCTTCACCGCATGCGCGCCGGCTTCTTTGAGGAAGCGCGCCGCCGTCTCCAGTGCCTGGGCCGGGGAGGACTGGTAGGAGCCGAAGGGCAGGTCGGCGACGACGAGCGCGCGACGGGCTCCGCGAACCACGCCGCGCACCAGGGGGATCAGTTCGTCGACAGTGACCGGCACTGTCGTGTCGTAGCCGTAGACGACGTTGGCCGCCGAGTCGCCGATCAGCAGCACGGGAATGCCCGCGGCGTCGAGCAGCGTGGCCGTGGAGTAGTCGTACGCGGTGAGCATCGCCCACTTCTCGCCGCGACTCTTGGCCGCCATGAGGTCCTGGATGCGGACTCGCCTCTGGCTGGATCTTGCCGGTCCGTCGTACAGCGTGGGTGGGGCAGCAGCTGCGGTCATCATTGACCGTCCTCCCTCGAGGCCGGCTTGCTCGCCGGTCCCCGGGTTATCCCGGATAGCCGATACCACCAGCGTCGCACCCTCGTCAGTGCCGTGCCACTAGCGTGCGACGAGACTCACAGCTACCTGTGGCTGTTTTCTGGTGGGCTATGGGCCGTGGCGCGTACGGTCGCCAGGGTAAAGACGGTGGCCGTCACTCCCCGGCGGGAGTGGGCTCTTCGCTGTTTCAAGTGGGTTACTTAGAGTGAGGGGGACTGTAAGATCAACGGTGTAACTCCTGAGATGTGAGGGGCACCTGTGACTGGGGTGCCCCGAGGTTCTCGGACCACGACCCGATAGGGTTGTATCCGAAAGGCGCCATCGAAAATGTCTCGGAAGTATCAGAAGTTCAGTCTCGAGTTTCGGGACGAAGCCGTTCGACTGGTGATTGAGGCATCTCGCCCGATCGCGCAGGTCGCACGCGAACTCGGCCTCAATGAGGGGACCTTGGGAAACTGGGTAACGCGGTACCGTGCGGAGCA
>JBOHFG010000105.1:0-4301 GCA_050699575.1 Pseudonocardiaceae bacterium | reverse complement strand
GTGCGTAACAGTGTTAGAACACTGTTACGCACTCACGAGCCACGGCAGCCTCCCCGCGGGAGGCTGCCGTGGCTGATCCGAAGGGCTTCCTCACCACCGGGCGGCAGGACCCGCCGCGCCGCCCCGTTGAACTGCGGTTACGTGACTGGCACGAGGTCTATGCCGAGTTCTGCCGGTCCGCGGTCGAGAAGCAGGCCGGCCGGTGCATGAATTGCGGGATCCCGTTCTGCCACCTGGGTTGCCCCTTGGGCAACCTCATCCCGGAGTGGAACGACCTGGTCTGGCGCCAGGACTGGGCGGACGCCGCCGAGCGGCTGCACGCCACCAACAATTTCCCCGAGTTCACCGGCACGCTGTGCCCGGCGCCGTGCGAGACGGCCTGCGTGCTAGCCATCAACGATGACGCGGTGACCATCAAACAGGTCGAGATTGAGATCATCGACCGGGCCTGGGACGAGGGCTGGGTGCGGCCGGTGGCGTCTGAGGCGCGCACCAACCGAAGGGTGGCCGTGGTCGGGTCCGGCCCGGCCGGGCTGGCCGCGGCCCAGCAGCTAAGCCGGGTCGGGCACGACGTGGTGGTTTACGAGCGCGCGGACCGGATCGGTGGGCTGCTGCGCTACGGCATCCCCGAATTCAAGATGGCCAAGCACCGGCTGGACCGGCGGCTGGCGCAGATGCGCACCGAGGGCACCGAGTTCCGGCCCGGTGTCGAGGTCGGCGAGGATCTCAGTGTCAACGAGCTGCGCGCCGGCTTCGACGCGGTCGTACTCGCCGGTGGTGCCACCGCGTGGCGGGAGCTGCCGGTGCCCGGTCGCGAACTGAAGGGCATCTACCAGGCGATGGAGTACCTGCCCCCCGCCAACCGGGTGCAGGAGGGCGACCTTGTGCAGTCACCGATTGACGCCGCGGGCAGACACGTGGTGATCATCGGTGGCGGTGACACCGGCGCCGACTGCCTGGGCACCGCACACCGCCAGGGCGCGGCCTCGGTGACCCAGCTGGAGATCCTGCCGACCCCACCGGAGCACCGCCCGGAGACCCAACCCTGGCCCACCTACCCGATGATCTATCGGGTGTCCTCGGCCCACGAGGAGGGCGGCGAGCGGCGGTTCGCGGTGAGCACCCAGCAGTTCCTCGGTGATGGCAACGGCCGGGTACGCGCGCTGCGGTTGGTCGAGGTCGTTTCTGCAGGCCGCACGTTCGTGCCGGTGGAGGGCAGCGAGCAGGACCTACCCGCCGATCTGGTGCTGCTGGCGATGGGCTTCGTCGGACCGGAGAAGGGCAAGCTGGTTGACGGGCTGGGGGTGGAATACGACGCTCGCGGCAACGTCGCCCGGGACGCGTGTTTCATGACCAGCGTGCCGGGGGTGTTCGTCGCCGGGGACATGGGCCGCGGGCAGTCACTGATCGTGTGGGCCATCGCCGAGGGCCGCTCCGCCGCCGCTGGCGTGGACCGTTACCTCACCGGCCGCGACATCCTGCCCAGCCCCATCGCCCCCACCGACCGGCCAGTAGCCTGAGCGGTCATGGTGGCCCGCCACGCGACTGCACACGTGCCTGGTTCGAAGTCGGTGACGGCTCGGGCCTTGTTCCTGGCCGCCGCCGCGGAAGGGACCACCCGGCTCAGCCGGCCGCTGGACGCCGCGGACACCCGCGCGTTCCTCGGCGCCCTCGCCACGCTGGGCTATCCGGTCGAGGAGACCGCGGACGGGTGGGCGGTGACCGGGCACCGGGGCGGCCCACCAGCGGCGGAAGCCACGGTGTGGTGCCACGACGCCGGCACCGCCGCCAGGTTCCTGCCCGCGCTGGTCGCCCTCGGTCACGGCCGGTACCGGATCGACGCCAGCGACCAGATGCGCGCCCGCCCGATGTCCCCGCTGGTGCAGGCACTGCGTGACCTCGGGGTCCACCTTAATGCCGCGCCGGGCGACCGGTTGCCATTGGACATCCGGGCCGAGGGTGTCGTCGGCGGGGACGTTGCCCTCGATGCCGGTATCTCAAGCCAGTACCTGACCGCGCTGTGCCTGATGGCGCCAGCAACCAAGAACGGCCTGCGGATCACCATCAGCCGCCTGGTGTCCGCCCCCTACGTCGAGCTGACCTTGGCGATGATGCGTGACTTCGGCGTCGAGGCGCACCGCGACGGCCCGACCCTGGTCATCCCACCCGCCACCTACCGCGCCGGCGACTACGCCATCGAGCCCGACGCCTCGACCGCCTCCTACTTCTTTGCCGCCGCCGCGGTCACCGGCAACAGCGTCACCGTACCGGGCCTGGGCCGCCGGTCCAGACAAGGCGACCTGCGTTTCGCTACCAGCGTGCTGGCCAAGATGGGCTGCCAGGTCGAGTCCGGCGAGCACCACACCACCGTCACTGGCCCGGCCCAGTTGCGCAGCCCCGGCGAGGTCGTCATGCGCGATATCAGCGACACCATGATGACCCTGGCCGCGATCGCGCCCTTCGCCGATGCTCCCGTGCTGATCCGGGACGTGGCCAACTGCCGGGTCAAGGAATGCGACCGCATCGACGCCATCACCACCGCGCTGAACGCGTGCGGCATCGCGACCCGGACCGGACCGGACTGGCTGGAGATTACCCCCGGGGAGCCCTGTGACAGGGTGATCGGGGGCACGGTGATCGACTGTCACGCTGACCACCGCATCGCGATGGCCAGCAGCGTGCTCAGCCTGCGCGCCCCCGGGCTACAGCTCAACGATCCGAGCTGCGTGGCCAAGACCTTCCCCGGCTTCCACGAGGAGCTCGCCCGGGTCGTCGCGCAGTGGCAACAGACCACGTCCTGACCAGCGGGTTGCCTGTTCGCTTGTGGTGCGCACGTAGCTGCCGGTGGCCGGGCGTCGTCGTCACCGTGACGGCATCACCCCTTCGCCACTTCTGCGTGCTGGGCACCGCCACCATGGAGCTTGATCGCTGGCTTGCTCTCGTGGTCGCACCACTTGTACTACCCTCTGTCTATGACCGGAGAGCAAAACGGTCCATCTCCTTGCCGGCCGAGCCGGCCGCTGCGCTGGATCGCGCCGCAGCCGAAGCGGGGACGTCGGTGAGTAGCTGACTGGCCGAGACGGCGGCCCGCCGCCTCAAGATCGAGGCGGGACTGGCTGGCGTCGCCGCCTGGGAGGCGGAGGCCGGCGCACTCACCGACGATGAGCGAGCCAAGGGCGAGGTGTGGGCACACCAGGTCCTTGCTCGGCGCAGGAACTCGATTGTCACCTCCGACCTCGGGTATATCGAACGCCTGGTCACGGCAAGCAAGCAGAACCTGGTGATCGAGGTCGTCTGACACCGACTCGGCTGAGCGCTATCGGTGGATCCGGCTGCTGGTGCGGGTGTGGTTGCCCAGTGGACGGGGCGAGCTCAGGTCTCAAGCCCCGCCCACCGGGCCGCTCGCGGATCACGATCTCGCGTGGAGTTGTTCGCCGACCAGGGCTGACCGGTTCAGCGTGAACCATGCTGCGCAGCGCTTCCCGTACCGCACCGCACAGCCCGATCGGCAGCAGCGCCACCATGCGGGCCCAGCTGGAGCACCTAATTGCGATGTCCGAACGGGACAACATGGAGGTACTCGTGCTCCCCACCGACCTCGGCCTCCATGACGGACTGGCCGGGCCGTTCACGCTGTTGGACTTCACCGCCGCCCAGTCCATCGTGTACGTGGACGTCGTCTAGGGCGCGGTCTATGCACAGAACCAGCAGCAGGTCGTGGGGTACGCTCGCATCATTGACCGGCTTCGTGCGGCCGCACTGTCACCAGCACGCGCCGTAGAGGCGATCCGGTCGCGCTTATCCACTCTGACGTGACCTTCGGAGGACCCGTGGCCACCGCGAAGCGCCGCACAGGGTGGCGCAAGTCGACTTATTCGGACATGGGCAACGGTTGCATTGAAGTCGACTTCACCAGCGCGGGCGTGCAGATCAGGGATAGCAAGATTGTCGACAGCCCGGTGATCTCCTTCACCGCCGGCCAGTGGTCCGCTTGACTGGCCAAGGTCACCACCGGCCACCTCACCAACACCTAACGGCGCAGTCAACCCCCGGTAGCTGACTCGAAAACCGGATGGTGAGTGGGCGGGCTTGAGTACCCGGCGCAGCGCAGCGGAGCCGGGTTGGGGTGGAGCTGCTGGGCCGGTTAGGCGGCGGGTTGCTCGGGTCGGGGTGCGAGGGTGACTTTCTGGCCGGTGAGGTGTTCGAGTTGGCGGATGAGATCGCGTTCCCGGCGCCGGGTGCTGATCTTTGATTGGTGGAAGTCCGGTCCGAGGTCAGTAAAGCGGGCTCCGGGGTCGGCC
>JBOHFG010000104.1:0-2185 GCA_050699575.1 Pseudonocardiaceae bacterium | reverse complement strand
TCCGTGCCGCGCGAGGACGCCATCTTGGCCAGCAGGAACCTGCGTGACACTTCACGCAGCAGGCCGTGCTCGGTCTGATACACGCTCATACCCATGCCGGGCGCGGGTCCTGATACCGACACGGTTCGTCGATCGTTTCCACGTCGCTGCGGTCGAGTGCGGGGAGAAAAAGGCCCACATCTCGGAGCGTCAGGCGAAACGCTGGCTTGCCGGGGAGTCGGACCTGCCGCGTCCGGTGTGCCGTCGGGTTCTGGAACACTGGTGGGCTGAGCCGGTGTCGTGCCTTTTCGGACCCCCCGACAGTGGCAGGGCCGCGGCTGTCATGAGCGCGGAGGAGCTGGTCGTGAACGCTGGTCGGGAATCGGCGCACCACGCCATCACGGCGGCCTCAGTGCTGGACCCCTCCGCGCTGGAACATCTCCACGACACCGCGCGACGCGCGGCCCGCGCGTACCAGGTGACGCCGCCGCTGGCGATGCTCATCGATCTTGTCTCTCTTCGTGACACCGTGTATGAGCAGTTGGACCGCACGCACAAGCCGCGTCAGCAAGCCGAGTTGTACCTGCTCGCTGGGCAGGTGTGCGGTCTACTTTCCGCGGTGAGCTTCGATCTGGGCCACCCGGAGGTCGCACAGGAGCAGGCGCGCGCCGCGCACACCTACGGCAGTGTGATCGATCACCCCTCGCTGTGCGCTTGGGCTCGGGCGGAACAGATCATCGCCATGCTCTGGACTGATCGCCCGCGCCGCGTCGTGAGCCTGGCGGCCACCGCACTGGAGACCGCACCCGTGGGCACGGCCCGGGCCCGGCTGTACTCCCTACACGCCCGCGCACTGGCGATGATTGGTGCACGGCAGGAGGTCCGCGCCGCGCTGGACGCCGCAGCCGACGAGTTGCAGCGCGCCGGAAATGACCCACTTCAGGACGAGATCGGCGGTGAGCTCGGATTCGACCACGCCCGACGCGCGCTGTGCGCCGCCGCATCGTTCGTTGCTCTCGGTGACGGTGAGCAAGCCGAGATCGAGGCCACCGCTGTCCTGGCGCTGTTCGGCGAGGTGCCCGAACAGGCCCGGTTTGTCGCCGGTGAGCATGGTGTGCGGGTGGATCTCGCCACAGCCCGGACCCTGCGTGGTGACCTCGCGGGAGCAGAGGACGCGCTCGTGGCAGTGTTCGCGCTGGACCCGCAACGACGCACCGAGGCCGTGGCCCAGCGGCTCACCAGCTTGGGGCGCATGCTGGGCTCGGCCCGCTACCGAGACGCCGTGGAAGCAAGCCGCATCGGGAACGCGATTGAGGACTTCACCGCCCGCAGCGCTACCCGGGCCCTCATCAACCCCGCCGGATAGGTCGACGGATCAGGAGTGTCAGCCTCTCGGGCACTAATCTGACGCGTGGGCATGACCATCTTCGTCGCGCTGACCGACGTGATCGAAGCATCCGCATTACAGGGGCAGCGGCCACCGATGGTGGGAGTCTGGGTGGTCGAGCCACACGTACTGGAGGGCGGTGACGCCGAACCGCTCAACGTTCGGCTCGCCGAACCACCGCCATGTTGCATAGCAGGACTCGACAGTGTCCCAGAGTCGTTGTGGCCCGCCCTGCCCCACCGGGAACAACCCGTCATCGTCAGGGTGAAGTCCCGCGGTGAACCAACTGCCGTCAGTGCAGCACCCGCACAGCTCCGCGCCGTCGGGTGGGCGCACGAACCCCCGCAGGCGCCGGCCTGCCAGGTGGAGTTGCGCCATGAATTGCAATGACCTGTTGCCCGCCACCAGGCCCGGGTTGACGGAGGTCGTTCCTCGTTGCGGGTTGCGCTGGTCGAGCACCAGCTCCCAGCTCTCGCCGTCGCGGTGGGGGCTGTCCAGCCGGGTGCGCATCGGCATGAACGCTCCGGGCAGGTTCAGGAACGACCCTTCGACGACGTCGCTCTCCGTCATAGTGAGCCGCAGCAGGGAGCCGTCGATGCTGCCACGCAGGTCAGCGATGATGATCCCACCAAGGGCAAGCTGGGAGATCCACGTGGGCGGAATGTGGTCGGTGGACGCGGTGGCGATGATTTGGTCGAACGATCTCCAGAACACGATGTCCGGGCTGAAGATCGAGAGCCTCGAGCATCCCGGCCATGACCGTGGGCATAGAGCTGGAGCTGGTCGGAGCGCCCACTCGATCAACAAGGTCCGGCGCCG
>JBOHFG010000103.1:0-2138 GCA_050699575.1 Pseudonocardiaceae bacterium | reverse complement strand
CGAACAGGAACGAGCACACGTAGGCCCGGCCGTCGGGGAAGATCGAGATCCGGTCGAGAGTCCGGCCGATGCAGCCGCGGTAGCCGTCGGCGGCATAACCGGCCATGCGCTCGCGGCGAGCGTAGGTGGGCTGATACCACACCCGCGTGTGGTAAGCGGGCGCCACGCGTTCGAGTCGTTCGTAGAAAGAGATCCACTCATCCGGTTGCATGCCCCATTCAGCGGCGCCGTGGCCGGAGCCGATAATTGAGAAAACGTGGAATTTCACCAACGAGACGCCAATCTCGTCGGCGATGTCGAGCAGGTTGAGGCAGTCGTCGGCGTTGACCCGGTTGACAGTGCAGATAATGCGGGTGTCGAAACCGCGTTCGGCCAGCTCGGCGACGTTGCGTAGGGCTTCGTCGAAGGTACCTTTCCCTCGAACCTGGTCGTGACTGTCGGCGCAGCCGCCGTCCAAGCTGATCTGGATGTAGGCGAAGTCGTCCGGCTGCATGCGCCGGAACTTGCGGATCGCCGGGTTGAGCCCGTTGCTGGTAGTGATCACATGCTCGTAGCCCAGCTCGGTGGCGAAACGGATCACGTCGGTATAATCAGGGTGCAGCGTCGGCTCACCACCGAGAATGGTCAGCTTCGACCCGCCCATCTGCCGCTAGGTCGTCAACGTCTGGGAAATCTGGTCGAAGGGCATCTTCAGCGCCCGCTCCAGCCGTTCGCCCATGTAGCAGTGCTCGCACCGTAGTTGGCAGGCTTCGGTGATATAGAGGTAGACGTTGCGGAACCGCCCGTAGGGGATCTTGCCGACGTGCTCGGGCGCGGGGGCGCGGGCGCTGACGGGAAGCCGGGCATGGCCATAGGCGTCCCGCCAGCCGGGGGGTTGGTCTGGGCGGCGGACACTCGGCGCAGCGAGGGGGACCGGGGTCATGAGACTCTTCTTTCAGAAGTGCTCGTGCCGGGAGCCGAGCAGGTCGGTCAGCGGTTTGGTGGCGGCAAGTGCGGTGACGACGGACTGCAGGCAGGTGCCCGGATCGCCGGTGGCGTCCACCCAGTGATAGGGCACCTGCAGGGCCGTTGCGGCCCGGCGGATCGCGGAGATGCGCCGGTGGAACCGGGCCAGCCGGGCCGCGAACCGTTCTCGTTCATCGCCTTGACGGGGCAGCAGCCCTCCACCACAGCTGGCACACCGGGTGAGGTCGTGGGTCGCGGGGTGGGCAGGCCGGTGCGGGTCACCGCGCGGATCGGGTTCGCAGCCGGGACAGACCCGCCGGGTGCGGGCCCGAGCTGCGACGACGATGTCAGCCGCAGTCAGCTCGATGAGCATCAACGGTGCCCGAAGCTGGTCTGCGGTCGCCTTGAGCAGCAGGAGCTGGGTGAGGCTCCCCGGGAAGTTCTCCAGCACCACCAGACCACGGGCCGGGAACTGCCTTTGGATGAAGGCCGCCTGCAGCAGCACGAAAACGGTCTCCTCGGGAAACCAGCCCAGCGAGTCGCGCGTATCGAACAGCCGCTCATTGACGGTGCCATGGCTGTGGAACTTGTGGGCAAACTCGCGCAGCCGGAACACCTGGGCGCCCAAGGAGTCAGCCAGTGCCCGGGAGACCGTGCTCTTGCCCACGGCCGGCGGTCCGATCACGGCGACGAACCGCTCCACCGCGCAGAGGCTGGCATCATCGACGTCCGCGGTGATCTCCCGTGCGGCGGTGGCAGATGACTGCTCGGCCACCATCTGGACTCCGCACTGGACGGCGGTCTCCTGGGACAATGGCGGAGTGGAGGAGGTCTGGGTCAGCATCTCTCGTCGTACCTTCGGGGGTTGATGGCGAGATCGGGATCACAGGTCACTCGTGCGACGATTTTTGGCTGGGGCGTCGGTCTGAGCGCTAGCCTCGACCAACCAGCTGTACCCAGCGTCGCCATCGGCGGACGGGTTGTGAATAGGTCCGCTGTTGCCGCAACGCCTGGCAACACGCGAAAAGGGGGTCCGCTGTGGAGTCAGATGCGCATGCCGTCGCTATGCGGATGTTCGGCGTAGCTCTACGTCACTTCCGCACTCAGGCGGGCTTGTCGCTGCGAGAACTCGGCACGCGCTGCCACTACGACTACAGCCGGCTCTCCCGCATGGAGAACGGCGAGCACCTCGG
>JBOHFG010000102.1:0-53637 GCA_050699575.1 Pseudonocardiaceae bacterium | reverse complement strand
CCCGGCAGGATCCCCGCGGTGACGCCGGGGTGATCGCGACCTTCTGCGATCGTGTGCTGGCTGGGCAACGGCCGATCGTCTATGGCGACGGGTATCAGACCCGCGACTTCGTCTTCGTCGCCGACATTGTGGCGGCCAACCTGGCCGCGGCCGAAGCGGCTGAGCTGAGGAGAGGCGAGTACAACGTGGGAACCGGCACGGAGGTCAGCGTGCTAGAGCTGACCCGGGCCGTCGCAGCGGCGGCACACATCGACCCGACGGACTTCGAGCCGGAGTTCGCGCCGGCTCGTTCCGGCGAGTTGGTGCGCAGCTGCCTCGACGTCACCCGAGCCCGGCGTGACCTGAGCCTGTCGCCACCCACGCCACTGCCCGAAGGGCTCGCCCGCACCCTCAAGGCACTGCGTGCCTCGTGAGTGAGATTGAGTGCAGTAACACTGTTACGCACTCACGAGCGCAATGTGAACGGTGGCGGCGACGCGGTGCGTCGCACCGAGATACCCAGCGTCTCCACCATGTCGTCGATGGTGATGGACTGGGCATCGCGGTGCATGGCCAGGCCGCGGCGGGCGAGCTCGGTGGCCAGCTCATGCTGGTGGTTATCGACCTGCTCACCTCGCGCGCTGTCCCGGGTGGCCAGGATCGGGTAGCGCCCAGCGTTGAGGGTAGCCAGCGCCGACCCGGTGCCGGCATGGCTGATCACGATGTCGGACTTGCCCAGCGCGGCGCCCAACTCGGCCGCGGGCAGCGCTGGCGTGGCCCGGATGGGCAGGTCATTCACCGGGGTATCCCCGGTCTGCCACAGCACCTCCACCGGCAGCCTGGTCGCCTGCGCGAGTGCACCCTCGGGTGCCAGCAGCGGCGCCAGGTGCTCGAACAACCGGCGGAACGGATACTGGGTCGCCGCCCCCACCGTGACCACTACCCGAATCACCGCATCGGGCACCCATGGCACAACGGCGGACTCGTAACCGTCGAACACGCTACCGGCGTAACTCCACCGCTGGTCAGCCCAGCTCTGATACTGAGTGTAGGTCCGCACCCCAGGCACCCACTGCAGGACCCGACCGGTCAGCGACGGCCCGCTCACCCGCGTCGCGCTCTCGATGTAGTGGCACTCCACACCACGGGCGGCCAGATAGGGCAGGTACCCCAACGCGATCCCCGAGCCCGTCGACACCGCCCTGGTCACCTTTCGGCGCGCCATCAACCGGCGCGCGTAGGGGATGCACCGGAGCACGTCAGGCACGCTGCGCACCCCGACGTAGGGCACGAACTCCACGTCCCGATCTGCCAGCATCGACCGGCTCTGCTCGTTGGCATGGGTCACCCACACCGAGTCCTCGCCTGGCGCATTCCCTTGCGGGGAACCACTGGGCGGGATCCGGCTCGCCAGGCTGTCGAGCTGAGTCAGGTGCCCACCTGTGGTGGCGACGAACAGTGTGGTCATGTCACCGCTACCTCGAATCCGCCAGGGTTCATGGTTCATGTCGTGTGTTCACTCACTGCATGTTCACTCACTGCAACCAACCGCTTCCAGCGCGTCACGCGCACACTACCGCAGCAGTGTCGGTACCGTCGCCCCCGTGACTGCGTCCGCCAGGCAACCGGAGCCCGCCAGACAACCGGAGACCATACTCACCGATCCACGCAGTGATCCCCGCTGGCGCCGGCTGGCCCTGGGCCCGCACGGCAGCGTGTTCACCTCGCCGCCGTGGATCGGCGCGGTGTGCGCTACCTACGGCTTCACTCCCGCTAGCACCCTCCGGCTTGACTGGGACGGCCAACCGCGCGCGGGGCTGGCCTGGGTGCCGATCAGCGACATGCGCGGCGACAGGTTGTCCAGCCTGCCGTTCTCCGACCGCGCGGAGCCGCTGACCGATGACCAGATCGACTGGAAGGCCCTCGTGGACGGGGTCATCACCCCGGCCGCTCCGCTGACGCTGCGGTGCTTCGACACTGCCGCGCCCGCCGGCGACCCCCGCTTCAACCAGGTCGCTACCGCAGCCTGGCACGGTACACCACTGGACGGCGGCGTCGAGGGGATCCGGCGGCGGCTGTCCCAGCACGCCCGCCGAAACATCACGATCTCCGAGCGCGAAGGGGTCCAGGTCGAAGCGCACACCGACGCTGACGCCGTACGCCGATTTCACGGGTTGCACGTCTCGCTGCGCAAGCACAAGTACCGGCTACTCGCCCAGCCCGTCGAGCTGTTCGACCACATCTGGGACGCCTTCGCCACCGACGATGCGATCGTGACCATGCTCGCCCACGCCGGCGACGAGCTGATCGCCGGTGCGATCTTCCTCGTCTGGGGCGACACGCTGTACTACAAGTTCGGGGCGTCGCGCCACGAGCATCTCTCTTTGCGCCCGAACGACGCGATCTTCTGGGCCGGTATCCGATGGGGTGTGCAACGGGGAGTCCGGTTGGTCGACTGGGGGTTGTCCGACCTCGATCAGCCAGGTTTGATCGCCTACAAGCGGAAATGGGCTACCGACGAGCAGCGAATCGTGACGCTGCGCGCCGGCGGGGAGCACGCGCGCAGCAGCTCCGAGGCCGGCGCGCTGCTCGGGAAGCTCACCCAGTTGTTCACCGACGACTCGGTGCCCGACGACGTGACCAAGCAGGCCGGAACGTTGCTGTACCGCTATTTCTGCTGAAGCGGTCGGGCTCTGCTCTTTTTTGGGCTCTTTTTTGGGCCGTTTCCCGGGATTTTTTTCGGGCCTTTTTTCGGGCCGTTGCCTGGATCGCTGCACCCGACGGCCACGTGGGGTCTTGCCCCATGGCTTGACCACTGAGAGCCCCGTGGCGACGAGTAAGAGCAGCAGTGCGACCGACCTCGCGACCAACGTCTGCATCCGAACTGGTTCGTCATCACCGGCGATAACCTGATGCAGTCGCGGTAGCAGCAACAGCACTCCGGTGGCGGTCAACGCGACAGCGATCACGCACTTGCCGAGCACCCACCAGTGCCGTGCCAGGCCCCACGGAGTGGCTAGCGCCAGCACAAACCCACTGATCACCGAAATCAACACGACCGGTATCAGCACCCGACTGGCGATCACCCCCATTGCGGCGGCGATCCCGACCCGGGCAGCCGGGTTCACAGTGGACAGCCCGGTGATCCCCAGCGTCACCAGCGCGCCGTCCAACCCGAGCCACCCCACCGACATGGCGACATGGACCGTCAGCAAGGCTACCCGGGCACGGCGCGGTAGTCGCGGGATCCCGAAACTCGCCTCAGAAACTGCCGTCACGACTGTTCCCCCAGCTGTCAGACGATCTTCGGTCAGCGCGCTCCATGCCCTCGCAGCAACGTGGGGACGGTACGCAACAGGATCACCAGATCAGTCCAGAAACTCCAGCCACGGACATACGCCAGATCGAGTTCCAACATCTCCAACGTGCCCATCGTGCTGCGCCCGCTGACCTGCCAGAGTCCGGTGAGACCGGGCGGGACATCGAACCGCTCGGCGAACTTGGCCGGAAACATCTCCGCTTCCCAGTCCAGGCATGGACGGGGCCCGACCAACGACATCTGCCCCCGCAGAACGTTGATCAGCTGCGGTAACTCGTCAACACTGGTGCGTCGCAAGAGCGACCCGACCCGGGTCACCCTCGGATCACTGTCAATCTTCCAGCTGCCATCAACCGAAGTGTCCTCACCGCGCAACTCGCGGGCGATGAGCTCACGATGCTGCGCATCGGAGCCGCCCACCCGCATGGTGCGGAACTTGTACATCGTGAACGGTCGGCCTCCCCTGCCCAGCCGCTGCTGACGATAAAATGCTGGACCTGAGCTCTCCATCGTGATCAATAACGCGATCAACAGCATCGGGATCACCAGCACCAACAATGCCACCACCACCACCACCAGATCGACGGCGCGCCGGGCAACCGGTTCCCATCGAGCAGGCAATCGTGCTTGTTCAACGCCGCTGGACACTGAGCCTCCCCGTGGTGATTCCCATCAGCATGAACAACACGTCTCCGCTGCCGCGCAGCGTCAGATGTGGGTCGAGGACTGTGAGGATGGTCACGAACCACCAGCAGACCCACAGCGCTGAGGCCGCCGCACCGACTGCACTCGGCCGGCCTTCCGTCTGGGCCATGAGCATGCCCGTTCTGCGCAGTACCGCGGCCGAGAGCCAGAGAAAAGCAGCCAGCAGCGGGATCCCGCCGATCCAGAGCAGGTCCAGGTAGCCGCTCTCCAGATAGATGACATCGCGCCACCTCTCGGGTGCCTGCAGCACCGAGTTGGGTGACACCCCCAGCAGGACATTGCCGAAATCAAACTTCGGTAGGTAAAAGTTGGACAGGTTGTTCCAGCGCCCGATCCAGCTGCGCGGCACGCCGAACTCGCCGAACCCCTGCACACGGCCGATCAACGCTGGTGCACCCACCGCAAGCGCGACTGGGATGAGCCACAGGAACCGTGTCGAGTTGCGGCGTACCGCGCTGAAGCGCCACAGGATGATCCCGGCCGCCACGACTGCGGAGATCCAGGTGGAGAACTGGCCGGCAGCCAGCACCCCCGCACCGAGTATGAGTCCTAATGCCAGACGCTCCCGACGATCCAACAAACCCCGGGCCCCACAGCAAATCACCAAGGTCAGGCAAATGATGATGTAGTCGCCAGTGGCGAGCGGCGAGCCGAGCGTCGTGGTGCCTCGCTCGGCAAGTGCGGCCACGTTGCTGTCGGGCGTCCAGAAGGCGTGCAGCATCGAGACGACCGGGCCGACGTGCAGGGTCTGCAAGATCGCAATCACCGCGACCACAGCCCCCGGCCAGATGATCAGCCGAAAGCACCGCACCAGCTGGGCTTCGGTGGTAACGCTGAAACGCACCAGGAGATAGACGACGACGAGTTTGCAGACTGGCAGCACTGCGGCCAGATCAGAGGTCACCGGCGTCTGGCCACGCAGCATGAAGGACAACAACGGCCACGCCGTCGACATCAACAAGAAGACACCGATCGGGATGTCGAGCTGATGCAGCTGCAACGAAGCCCGTTCGCCCCTGCACCATCGCAGATACCCGCCGACCAGCGCCCCGGCCAGAAGCACGACCAGCAGGGCCTCGTTGGGGCGCACCAGCGGGATCAGATTCCCCCGGTCGATTCCGGCGATGATGGGCAAGGTGCCCAGGTAGGCATACGTCGCGAAGACCGGCCGGTAGGCTGCCGCGGCGAACAACCCCACCAGGGCCAACACCCCGATGACGCTGAAGGCGATCAGCGGCCCGGCCGCCACCGCGAGAACCCCACCAACCACCGCGCACCCAGCAGCTCCCAGCCCCAGCCGGCGGCTGACCACAGGCGTTGGTGGAGCCTCACCGGAGGCGGGAGCGGGCGGGAGGGTTTGCGTCATGACCCACCACCTATCCGTCGCACCGCGACACGGAGCACCAGGACATAAACCCCGAGCGCCACGGCAGCACCCAGGGCAAGAAGTGCGAGGTCGGCGAGCCGGTCGCCACCGTTTAGTTGGGCGAGCACCCACATCGCGGCAGCTACCGGAACGATCGCGAACGTGGCCACTAGCGCAGCGATCAGAGGTCGGGGTTCAAGAAACCGCTCTGGCCACATGGTGCGGCGCAGCCGAGTCAACACCGTCCCGGCAGCGGCGAACTCACCGGCCAGGATCGCCATCACCAGCCAGACCAGGCGCGACCCATCGGCAGGCAGCAACAGCGCTGCGGCGGCGGCCACCAGTATCACCCCGAAAGCAACCGCACTGGCCCGCCGCGGAATGCGATCGTCCAGCCGCGCGAACAACGCTTGGCGACCGATGTCGTGCACCCCGCCGACCAGCTGGGCTACTGCCACCACCCCTAGGCAGGTGGCGAGTGGACCGATCAGAGCCGCGTGCCGCAACTCACCGTTGGCGAGAATGTTCGCGGTGGGCACGGAGTTCAAAGCGAGCAACACCAGCAGCGGTAGGCTGGCGACGACGGCGTAGGACAGGCCCTGCCGCCATTGCGCACCGAAGGTTGCGCCATCCTCGCGATGGGCGGCGTGAGCCAGCCCGGGCAGCGCCGCCATCGACACCGCGCGAGCACTGATGTAGGACAGCGAGTAGAAAACGGAATAGGACAACTGCACCACGAAGACACCACCGGGCACCGAGCCGGCCAACGCGAGCAGCACATACATCGCCGCCGCCGGACAGGCCGCCACGCCGACCGACCGCACCAACCGGCGGGTGACTGCGCTGGCTTCCGGGTCTCGTCGCCAACGCGAGGGCCACGTCAGCAAGCCCACCCGCGCGGTGCCGAACAGCTGAAGCGCCGCGTGCAGCGCGACGGCTGCGGTACTGCCCGCCCCGAGTGCGATCACCATGGTGACCGTCACGTGCTCGACGTCGAGACCCGTCCCGTAGTACCAGCCGGCCAGGACCACCGTCAAGATCAGGATGCCATTCTCCACGACCTGAGCACCCGCCGCCAGTGCGAAGCGTCCACGGGCTTGCTGAGCTGCCATGCCCAAGTGCACAAGGACATAGAGCGGCACCTGCGGTGCGACGAGCAGGACCAGCAGTGTGGTGAGCCAGCGTCCGTGGGCCTGGGCAGCGGCATCCGGGATCCCGAAGGTCAGTGTCCAGGCCACCACCGGTGACAGGATCATCAACAGCACGACCACCGCGACCGAGACGGTAAGCAGCCGCCCGGCCACCCCACCGAGCACCTCCCGGGCTCGCGCCACCCCGCCGGCGCCAACGGCGCGGACCACACCTGGCACCAGTACCATCGCCAGCACCGGCCCGGCGATCAATGTGAACACCAGGTTTGGGACGACATAGCCAGTCTGGAAGGCGTTCGCGAAATAGGTCGGCCCCAGCACCGCCCCGATCACCACGACCCGCAGAAGCCCGGTGGCTCTGCTGACCAGCGTCCAACCCGCAAGGGTGGCCGACTTCCGGGCCGTAGTGGTGGGGGTTAGGTTCTCGAGCGCTGTCACCGTTGATGCGGCCACAGCCGAGCCCTCACGGCCTCGTCCGGCGCCGGGCACCCACTGCCACTACTCCACCGGCCACGATCAAGCCAACCAGTGCACCGGTGCCGGCCGCAATCAGCGGCTGCGGGAACACTGCGTCGGGCAGCGAGTAGGGCGGCGTCAGCAGCTGAGCGTCGGGTCCCGCCTGACCGGTCAGTTTGAACTCATCGATCCGGGCCTGGACCGCTTTCTCCCGCTCCAAGGATGCGGTGAGCTGCGTCCGGGCGTCGTTGAGGGAAATTTGGGTGGCGGTTCCAGCCGACACTGCGGCGGTAAGTTGCGTCACCTGCGTTTGGATACGCGCGGTGTTCGCCTTGGCGTCAGCGAGCTGAGTGTCGAGGTTACGGGATAGTCCGGTTGGCTGGCCGATGAGCGCCAGATAACCGTCCATGACGGCCTGGAGCGTCTGCATCGCGGCCAGTTTGGTAGCGCCATGGGCTTCGACCTGGATAACCTCGCTGTTGTCCAGGACCTTCACACTGAGGTCTTCGTCGAGGTCCTTGAACTGCCGGCCCTGCTTTTGCGCCACCGGCCCGAGCACGGCCCGGCTCTTCAGATACACCAACTGGGTGGACAGCTGGCGATCCTGCTTCAGCGGGTCGCCCCGCTGATCCTGGTTGATGGAGTACAGGATCTCCGCCCGTGCTCCGTAGGACTTCGGTAAGACCAGCGCACCAACCAACCCAGCGGCAGTGCCGAGCAGAATAATCGTCAACGCCAGCAGTACGAGGCGCGGGGTCACCGGCCCTCCACCGCGGTCTTCCGTGAGGCGGTCAGTCCACTCCGCCGCACGCTGCGGCGGCACCCTGCCCTCGGTCTCACTGAGGTCGGTGCCGTCGGTCTTTCTAAGGTCGGTGTCGTCGGTCTCCCTGGGGCCGGTGTCTTTGGGACTGGTCCCCGTGGACTGCTGCAGTCGCTCCTCGTAGCCCATCGAACGTCCATTCGACTCACTGGCCCCGTATTGGAAGACGTTGGAAAAGTTGCTCACAGCGCACCTCCGAGCACATCGCACACCCGCGCAACCTGCTCGAGGGTCAGGGTCGGGGACATCGGTAGGGACAAGATCCGACCAGCCGCACGTTCTGCGACTGGCAACTGCTGAGCGGCCGGCACCGGGTCACGAAGTGCGGCCAGAGCTGGCTGCTGGTGGCAAGGAATCGGGTAGTGCACACCCCATCCGATACCGGCCGTGGTCAGCGCATCACCGACCTTACGTCGATCATCAACCTGGATGACCGCCAAGTGATACACAGGTTCGGCGCCAGGCTGCACCGACACCGGCGTACAGCCCTGCGGCAGCATATCGCGATAAGCCACCATCGCCGCTGCACGCCGGGCATTGCCGACGTCCAGCCACGGTAGTTTAGCGGACAACAGCGCCGCCTGCAGCGTGTCGAGCCTGCTGTTTCGCCCGGCCAGGTCATGCAGATAACGATCGGATTCCGATCTCCCGTGATTGGCCATGCTACGGATCCGATCGGCCAGGGCAAGATCGCTGGTAACCACCGCGCCACCGTCACCCAGGGCGCCAAGATTCTTGCCAGGGTAGAAGCTGAACCCGGCAGCGATGCCCACGCTGCCCGCGGTGGCGCCCCGGTGCCGGGCGCCGTGCGCTTGCGCGGCGTCCTCAACGAGGGCGAGCCCATGTGCAGCGGCAATCGCCAAGATCGGCTCAGTGTCCACCATCTGGCCGTACAGGTGCACCGGAATGATCGCGACCGTCGAGCTGTTGATCGCGGCTTCCACAGCAAAAGGATCGATCAGCAGAGTGTCAGGGCACACGTCGACGAAACGGGGCCGCGCGCCAGTCGCGCAGACCGCCTCGGCTGTTGCGATGAACGTGTTCGCCGGGACGATAACCTCATCGCCACGCCCGACTCCCAGGCCGCTGAGGATGAGCTCCAAGGCGTCGGTCCCGTTGGCCACCCCGATGCACGCCTTCGCCCCACAGTAGGTCGCGAATTCGCGCTCAAAGATCTCGACCTCGGGGCCACCGATGAAGCGGCCGTGGCCCAGCACAGTCTTCCAGGCACGGTCGAAATCCTCGCGCAGCCTGTTGTTGACTCCGTCGAGATCAAGAAACGGAATGCTGTCTCCGCCGGTCATGAGGCCACCCCCCGTGCAAGTTCCGACCCGGCTGGTTCTCTGCTGCCGACCACGAAGGCTGGGCGTCCGGTGGCCTCCGCAACGTCGGTGGCGGCCAGGACCCGCACGATGTCCAGTCCACGCTCGCCTGATGTGTTCGGCTTGGCACCAGTTTGAATACAGTCGATGAAGTGACTGTCCTGGACCAGAAGAGGTTCATTGAATTGAATAAATGGTGAGACGATGTCTCCGGTTCGATAAGAAACTGGCATGGCGTGCGACTCGCCATGGTCGTCAACATCGGTCGGGTCGACGCCGATATCATATACCCGGACACGCTCATTATCTGACATATCATCGTAGACGGCCATCTTACGTTCCCCTACAACGGTGACCCGCCGAACCTTGCACGGGTCCAACCAGCTGACACGCACGAATGCGTGCGTGGCTGCCCGCTCGAAATCCAGCCGCAGGTACGCCACATCGGCGTGGCGGTTTCCGACGTGGCGTTTGGCCCATACTGAGGTAGTCCTGGGAACCTCATCGAGCAAAAAAGATGCGATCGAGATGTCATGCGGAGCAAGATCCCAGATGACGTTGCAGTCACGTTGGTACTTGCCCAGACTCAGCCGGGCGGCATCAATGTAGAGGACCCTGCCGAGCTCACCGGAGTCGATGATCTCCTTCAACTTCCAGACGGCCGCGTTGTACTCGAAGGTGTGTCCTGCCATCAGGTGCACACCGTTGGCCGCCGCCGCGTCGACCATCTCTTGCGCGTCCTCGACCGTCGTGGCCAGCGGTTTCTCCACCAGAGCATGCCGTCCCCCGCGCAAGGCTTGCAGCGCGACGGCGGCGTGCGCGGTCGGCGGGGTCGCGACGACCACCGCATCGACCCGCCCCAACACGTCGTCGAGATGATGAGCCGATTCTGCCGACGGGTAGCTTCGCCTCGCCTCCGCGATCCGCTCGGGATCCTGGTCGACGATGGTCACCTGCACACCCGGTATGCTGCTGAGCACTCGCACATGCTTAGAGCCCCAGTAGCCGTAGCCGATCACCGCCACGCGAACATCCGGATCAAAGATCGCAAGACCTCCCGGTTCGCGGCGAGCGAAGGATGCAGCCGATTGAGTGGTACCTGCAACGAACTTCATCGAGACGGGCCCCCTGCCGTGACTCGAGATGCCTGCCGACAACTGACTGTTGCGGAACACGCACGGAAAGTGAGCACTCCCAGGCACCTGGACCGGACCCATATGAGCCGTACTCACCCTCTCGTACAGTGGGTTCGCCCCTCCCCACGATGCGTATATCTACCGCCCACTGCCAGTCGTTACCCGGTTACTGTAACACCTCAGACTTTCACCCGTATGGGGTAGTACTCGCAGAGCGTGCCGACACGGATAGTCATTAAGGAATCACACAGCGAAGTACCCGGTGGCCAGCGCCGCGCATCCACGCCACGACACAGTCACGACACAGTCACGACACAGCCACGACACAGCCACGACACAGCCACGACACATCTATCGAACCAGTCGACAACCCCGACGCTGACTTGGTCGTCCAGCCCTACGTCGGCTGTAGCCGACGTAGGGCTGGACCTAGCCGACAGCGATCCCGAGCAGCGCCCGGCGCCGTTGGCCAACTGGTTGAGGTGTACCGGCAACCGCGGTCGCTGTGGAAGATGACATCGTTGGGGCTGCGGGTGAGGAGCGCGGCAGCGAGCGCATCGATGATCAGGGTGGCGCGTGGATGATCGGCGCTGGGATAGCCGACGGCCTTGCGAAACGACGGGTCGATCACGGCAGTGGTGTCGACTCCTAAAATCTACCCAATTACCACACTTGCAGGGACCACGGATCCCCAGCGTTCCTCAGTGAGGAAAAATGTGTTACCCCAATTCGCGAATCCCCTTTTAAAACTTGATTTAATCCAATGCGCGGCAAAATATCCGAAAGGCTGCAGGAACTTAACAAGCTCCACAGAGGGCGCCTCGATAAAAAGGGTTGGACGGTACCGGGTCAAGGTTTCGGTAGCGCCACGGATAACATCAAGCTCCACCCCCTGAACGTCGATCTTCACGAACGACGGAGACAGTTTCAGAGAGTCCATTCGCACCGCTCTGACCGTAAACTCTTTCAGCGTGAGAAGCGAGGGGTCGAACCGGTAGATCCTGCCAACAAGCCACTGTTCGGCCTCTTCTTTACTTAGGGAAGCCGCCCCATCGAACATGTAACCGCGATAGAACGGCAAAAACAGTGTAAAAGTTTGCTCACGGTCACTGAGAGCAAGCTCATGGATGGTCACCCCCTCATCCGAGCCGTACTCTCGCCGTAATCGGCTCACCAGCCACGGGTTAGGCTCAAATGACACAATTTCCCGACCTGCCCCAGCCAAGCGCATTGCGTCAATTGACTGCCCCCGGTTCGCTCCCACATCAACCAGGACGCGTCCGTCACGTAGCGACAGGTGACGTAACGCTTCAAACTCGGGCTCGAATGGCCTCTTCAACGCTCGCCGCACTACTCGCTGCAGAATGTACTTCGCGTCACTGCAACCCGGCAGGTAGGTCAACCCAGTTCGCACCAGGGTCTTCAACTGTTCATCCATCACGCACCCGTCCATGTCGCGATCACCATGCCTTCATCATCGATGTCGAGGAGACGAGGCGTTAGCCGCCGCTGCCCGGCGGCTAACGCCTCGTCTCCAGCACACCGTCAGAGTCGCCCGCCTGGGGCGGTCCCACGATACGGAGCAGCGCGCCGGTTGCGCCGAGCAGGAGAAACATCAAGCCGGTAACAGTTCTGAACGACAGCAGGTCGAACGTCGCGGCGCCAATCATCGGTCCAATGAGGGCGGCGGCGAACGCCAGGCCCAGGTCGCGCTGGTCCACATCCGCCGTCAGAGACCGCGCACGGAGCGCAACACATATCCCGGCTAGCAACAAACCGACGAAGGCCACCAGCCCGATGACGCCGGAATCGACCAGCGTCATCAGGTATTGGTTGTCGAGCGCGAAGAACTTGGGAAAATACCACGAGCCCGTCCCGCGACCAAGCCAGACATGCTTGGCGATCTCATGCATTACTTGCGGATAACGATGGGTGCGGGCGGTGATACTCGGATCGGATGAGGCGTAAGCGAACAAGCCGTAGTACGTCCCGACTAACCCTGGGACCGCGAGCTTCATCGCACCAAGGAATGCAACGGTGCCA
Source organism: Pseudonocardiaceae bacterium (assembly GCA_050699575.1). Classification (GTDB taxonomy): domain Bacteria; phylum Actinomycetota; class Actinomycetes; order Mycobacteriales; family Pseudonocardiaceae. The sequence goes on along the minus strand of JBOHFG010000102.1, from coordinate 41,340 downwards.
GCCAACGCAAGCACCCGGCGCCGCCAGGACCATCCGAGCAGCAGAACCAAGCCTACCCCAGCAAGCGCGCCGACCGCTGACCGCGACACCGAGAACATCAGTCCAGCGGCGATGACAGCCGTGCACAGCCACCAACCCCGGGCTGACCAGCCGCGTGAACGCAAGCCGTAGTACAGCGCAAAAGGGAGGACTATCACACACAGCACACCGAACTCGATGGGGTGTCCAGTGGTGCTCGCAGCACGCATCAAACTGTTTCTGGTGTCCACGATCCCGCTGTCCGCAGCGTAGCGAAAGACAGGCAACACCAGATACTTCGTCAAGTCGAGACCGATAAGGAACTGCAGCGCCCCAATGAACGCGACGATCGTGCAGGCGACCACGACAGCCTTGAGCAAGAAATCCAGGCGGTCACGACCACGGACTCCGTCGCACACGACCAGAGCTATTCCGGTGAGGCTCATAACACCGACCAGGCTATGGTCAACCAGCTTCAGCTCATCCGGCGGGAGGTAGCCCACTGTCGCATATCCGTAGGTCAATAACACAGTTACCAAGTACAGAAACAACGCTGTTCGCAAGGCGTTCCTACCCTTTGCGCCGCCAAGCGAAATCGTCAACTGAGAGCAGAACCAGAACACCAGTAGCCCGAGTCCGACAACATCGGCCGGAGTCAGCGAAATCGGAAGACCCCGGATGGCCAACCGCGCCGGGGTCAATGTCAGCACTAAGACAAACAAAACCGCCAGAGTCGCGCCGTCGGCTCGTTGCGTAGATGTTCCCAAGGACTCGGTGGGCATTGGCAGGCCTCAAACCTGCCGCTCATCATCGAGAACGGCCAGGCCCGAGTGGAGCCGAGCTGCGACCAGAGACGGTGTAGCCCCAGTAGCCCCAGTCTCTCCGAAGTCGATAACGCCCGCCGCAGCCATGCGCCTGGCCACCACCGACTGAGCGTGCTGGCCTCGACCCGGGCGGGTCATGATGCTCTCAGCCCCGAACGCGGCCGCGACACTCGCGATGCAGCCGAGGGCCAGAACCGAGATGGCCGGACGCAGACGTGTCTTCCGCTGCACCTGGGGAGTTGTCGGCGATACGACCCCGAAGAGAACGATATAAGTCGACGGCGGTGCCTTCAACTCCTGTTGCCGATCCATCAGGTTCTGCCGGGCATACTGCGCCACCCGCACGACGAGATCCTGCGCCTTGCTCGGCGACGTGCTTTGAGCGGTGATGACGACTAAAGGGCCGTTGATGAACAACTCAGGGTTGTTACTACCATTGGTGACCTGGAAGGCTGGATCACCCCCAGGGCGCACCCCAAGCTTGTCCAACATTTCCGGTGTGCTGAGGGCCTGGACGAGGATGGCAGCGGTGTCGCTCAGCCCTTGGTCGAAGTTCAGCAGTGGGTTCGTGAGATCGGAAGCGTACTTTGGGTCGGTATGCTCAGTTGCACCCGAAATAGGCGCAGTGAGGACAAGGACCGAGGACGAAGTGTACAGGATCGGCCTCGAGACGTACACGACAGCGGTAGCGGCGAAAGCTAACACGAACGCCGGCAACGCGATGTACCACCTCCGCAACAGGACCAGAATCGTCCCCCAAAAGTCCATGCAACTCCCTCCGGGGACCTCGGCACACCGCTAGAGCCCACGAGCGCGCTGGTGTGCACTCCTGAAATCGCTGTGCGCGGCCCAGCGTTACCTACCCGAAGATCCGGCGAGCCGGAGCAACCTCACTCGACGTCGACCCGGACCTCGGGGGTAGAGTCGCCTGCGCCCGACGCTAGCTGCGCGTGCCGCTGACGCTAGTGATCATTTCTGAGTGATGGGTTTGAGTCCGTGAGCCTGCGAAATCGGCGCGTCGACGGGTACGAGGGTGCTCGACCTGACATACAGGCCCTCGTGCCCCTTGGCGCAGGTCAGATCCTCGAGCTTGGCTGCTCTTCGGGGCATCTAGGTGCAGCGCTCAAGGCCCGGCAAAAAGCCACGATCACCGGAGTCGAGCTTGACAATCTCTACGCCAAAGATGCAGCATTAAGGATCGATCGCGTAATTTGCACCTCTGCAGAGGATTTCGTCGCAGGAACCGCACCTGATGGAGCACCCTTCGACTGCCTTATCGCCGCCGACGTCCTCGAACATCTTGTTGATCCATGGGATGTTTTATCCAAGGCGGTGAAAATGCTCGCCCCGGACGCCACAGTCATCATCAGCTTACCAAATGTACTGTACTGGCCCGAATTTCGCCGACTGCTGACCGAACGTCGCTGGCCTCGCGACGACGCTGGCATTTTCGACCGGACACATCTCCGGTGGTTCACCCGCAGCGACGCGATCGAACTCGTAGAACAAGCAGGGCTCAGTCTCGTCCGCGTTGTCCCTAGCTACTGGGCTCACGGACCGCGTCTGGCACTGCGCAGGGTGGTGGCCCGAACCCCGCTCTGGCCTTTTATGGCCGCACAATACTTGATTGTAGCACGCTTGATAGTCACAAGTAAATAATAACCTAACCAAGTCTTCATCTCCAGGTACCAGATCGACACTGCCCGGTCATGACCAGTGCGTATTGTGAGCTTGCAGCATTCGCTCATGCTCAGAGCGATACCATCGTCCAGACAAGCGGTCTGACAGTCCTGATCACGCATCCCAAGTATAGTCCACCTGTCAGACCCAGCAGGGCCTTTGATCGATTTGGCTACCATCCACGATATAGAGGGCGCAAGCAAGGATGAGTGAGTACGCGGGAGGGATACGGAGGTACCTCAGCGTTGGTGCCGCCGCAGGCCTGTTCGGACAAGCGGTAGTCATCGGTGGCGGGATACTGGCTCAAATAATCATCGCCAGGAATCTGACGACGGTTGACTTCGGAATCTATTCACTCGTCACTACCCTGACGTTCCTCGGAGCGACAATCCTGCGCTGCGGACTGCACGGTCACGCTGTGCGACGTCTCACTCAACTGATTAGCCCGGTCGAGGTACACGCCGAAGCGCGAAAAATCGCAATGATTGGAATTGTTGTTGCAGGACTCGCCTTACCGCTGCTCGGTTTCGTAGGCTTGCCAGTTCTCAACCGTATCTTCCTCGATGGACGGTTACCACCTGTGATACAGTGGGTCGTCGCGGTCACGATATCTTTTGAGGCGGTCCGCTACGTATTTTCGGAGGCGTTCCGCGGCTTACACAAGCAGGTAGCCACGACGATCCTTGGGAATGCTGGCCGGAATCTGTTGATACTCGCGATACTGGGCACCGCGGTCGCCGTTAAGAAAGATCTGGATCTGGCCACAACGTTGTACTTCATTCTCGCCACCTCCGTGCTAACAGCACTAGCCGGCGGTCTCGCCTTGTGGGTTCGAACCGCCCCGACCTCTAGTTCTACGTCAGAGCGGTGGAGTCGCCACTCGCTTCGGACACTCTCTCACGGCTCGCCGTTCCTTATCACCGAACTGTCGGCATTTGCACTTGGGATGGGCGACCTCCTGGTCGTCGGACTGATCGGGACACACGACGATGTGGCCGTGTATGCGGCTGCATCACGGGCGGCTGCAATGTTGGCCGTGCCCATGTTCGTCATGGCCGGCGTACTAAACCCCGTCATTTCTACCGCCTGGGCCAAGGGTGAGACGGAAACACTGCAACGAGTTCTCCGCTCGTGCCTCGCAGTGGTTGTGGTTCCTACGGTGTTTGCCCTAGCAGCCATTACGCTGTATGGTGGAGAAATTTTAAGGCTATTGTTTGGTCAGGAGTATTTGCGTGGTGCTCCGTACCTCCTGGTGCTCGCAACCGGCGCAGCGGGAAATGCGATCTTTGGTATGGGATTTCAGGTTCTCATGATCTGCGGCCGAGCCCGAGTTGCGACCGCGGTCGCGGTCATTTTCAGCGCCAGCACACTGCTTAGCGAATTTCTTCTAGCCCAGTCACAGGGGGTGCAAGGCGTCGCAGTTGCATCGACTGGTGGCACTTTTTTCGCACTAGTGACATCAGTCGTCATCTGTCGATACCTTACCGGCGTAAAAGCTTATCCCGGCGCCGTGAGCCGGCGCGCGACCCCCCATGAGCCGCTTAACAATTCCACCTCAGGCGGTTACCATCGAAGTGCCGACTCTAGTGCTTTATGACCTTAGAACTCGGAGGGCCATGTGAACGGCGAGGACGTCCTGCAATGGTACGATCGAGCCCGGTCGTGGGCACTTACAAAACTTCTCAGATCTTCGTTTTCATCATTCGGGCCAGAAAGCAGAACAGCACCACCACTTCGCCTAGGAGGTGCCGGCAGGATGCGAATTGGCGCACGAGTGTACGTTGGAAGTGACTGCTGGCTAAATTGCGTCGATACCCCAGACAACTTCGGAAGACCAGTACTGCTCAGCATCGGCGATGATGTTGTCTTTTCTGGTAGTTGCACGTTGTCTGCAGCCCTAGACGTGAGAATCGGCGACAGAGCGATGATTGCTCGAGGTGTCTACATCTCAGACCACAGCCACCAGCGGGGCGACCGGCGGACGCTGCTGGACGTCGGTCCCGTTGCTGCTGTTAGCATCGGAGACGGTGCCTGGCTCGGGCAAAATTCTTGCGTGCTCCCTGGCGTCTCGATCGGCGCCGGCGCCATAGTTGGAGCGAATAGTGTTGTCACCAAAAACGTCCCGCCGGGCGGAGTAGCCGTCGGCGCACCAGCACATGTACTGAAGATCCTGCAATCTTAACGGCAGATTTTTATTCGTATCGTAACCGCCGAATCACCCTGTGGAAACGACAAGGATCAACATCGACCCTCATCAAGCGGAGACCTGAATGGTTCACGCCACACCCCGGCGCGCTATGGTCTCGTCATGAACATGAGAGATCTCGTCGTCGGTAGAACTTCCTCACTCGGGGGTCGCGCCCGCGCCCGTCGCTGGCAATACCTCTACTCGACCTTTCCCCAGCTGGGGTCGTACCGAGTACTCGACCTCGGTGGCACTCCCGGTAGCTGGCTCCAGGCTCCAGTCCAACCCAGGTCACTGACAGTACTCAACCTCTACGACGGCGAACTGCAAATCGGGTACGAGACTTCCTCGTTGCCATCCTGGATCACGGTCGTTGCCGGCGACGCGTGCGATCCGCCGCAGCACGTGCGGGAACAACAGTTCGACCTTGTGTTCTCCAACTCACTGATCGAGCACGTCGGCGGCTCATTTCGGCGAAAAATGCTCGCCAGTTTCATTTGTGGCACCTCGAGTAGATACTGGATCCAGACGCCGTACCGTTATTTTCCCATAGAACCCCACTGGATCTTTCCTGCGTTCCAGTTCCTTCCTCTCGCCGCCCGCTCCTGGCTCTCACGCACATGGCCACTCATGCACTCCCGGGCGGAGGACTGGACATCTTCCGTCGTCACAGCACTCGATGTAGAACTGCTGTCCATCACCGAGATGAACTATTTGTTCCCCGAGGCAACAATCTACCGAGAACGAATGTTTGGCCTCGTCAAGAGTATCATCGCCATCCGTAGTTAGTCGAGAACTGAACCTAAACTTGACCAGGACAGTCTACTCGCAACGCTGACTGCCGCGGCGGCGTTTACGTCTCCGGTTCTCACGCCTCCGCGCCAGCTTCACTGCGAAGAGTCAGAATTGTGGCTGTCAGCCCTGTCTTCGCTACGCGAAAACCTGCACTGTAACACTTCGCCACAGGGGCCGATGACCACTTCAGGCACTCGGGGGAAGACAGGAGTTCGCGATGGCCCGCCATGTTCGCCCTGCGATTCTCGGCTTAGCACTACTCGCTGCACTCAGTTCTGGGATCTACACTCCCGGGCTGACCCTGGCCGAGGCACCTAAGCTGACTGTTTCCTGGGGACTCCCGATGACTGCCCCGCGGGTGCCATGGGAGGGCGGACCTGCCTACTGGAATCAGTGGGCGGCCACGAAACCATGGACGAACCCCGCGTTCTTCCCCATCGGGGTGTGGTTCGAAAGCGTCCTCAACCAGTCCGACGTAGAACTGGACAAGGCCGCCGGATTGAACACCTACGTTGAGCTCACCGCGGACAGCAACGCTGGCATTGTCCGGGCGAACGGCATGTGGAACGTCACCGACACCCCGCTCCCCGGTTACGGCGCCGAGACCACTGGATGGCTGATCACCGATGAAGCGGACATGCTCTACGGACCGGGCTACGACAGTTGGAACGTGACCGACGGGTGGAACACCTGCATTCCGACCCAGGACAGTGGCGGACGCTGCGGCTACACCGTCACAGCCATCAAAAAGGACCAACGTCCCCACGACAGACGGCCGTTTTACGTAAACCTCGGCAAAGGTGTCATGTTCTGGGGATCCACCACTGCGTGCGCCCCCAACACGCCAAGCCCGTGTACTCCTGCGAATTCAGAGACCGGAAAATTCGTCAACGGCTATAGCCAGTTCGTATCCACCGATAACTACTGGTATACTGATAATGATTTGTGCACCGGCGGCCAAGGTGGTCAGCTGATGCAGGGGCAGGGGCCGGTAGACGCCTCAGGTAGCCATTCCCTCACGAACACCCAGTGTCATCGCGCGTCGAACTACGGCCTCACCATCGACAAGATGCGCCGGCTCGACACCTCCGACGGCTACCCCCAGCCAATCTGGGCATTTATCGAGGACGGCCATCCCGTCACGGACAACTCATCGCCAACGATCACCGGTCCCCAGGTTCAGGGCGCCGTGTGGGCATCGCTGATCCACGGCGCCCGGGGGATCATCTACTTTAACCACTCCTTCGGTGGCTCCTGCTTGTCTTATCACACGCTTCGGGAACCCTGTGGGGCAGCGGTACGGCCAGCGGTGACCGCCGTCAACGCCCAGATTCGTGACCTTGCTCCGGTGCTGAACACCCAGTCCTACCGGTGGACCTTCAACCCGTACCTCGACACAATGCTGAAGCAGGGACCAGATGGAGCGTATTACATCTTCTCGATACAGCGGACCGGAACATCAGGGAACTACACGTTCACACTTCCGGCAGGACTGGATGGCGCCACCGCCGAGGTACTCTACGAGAACCGGACGGTACCGATCTCAGGTAAAAAATTTACCGACTTCTTTGGCACAGAGAACACCTACCATATCTACCGGATCACTCCCCCGCCTGGTGCCCACCGATAAGGGTAGTTCGCATTGGAGGGGTGCCTGTCACCCGGCCGGCTGGGACCCGCCCTCAACGAGTCCGATCACCGTATGGGCGCGCACCTTCCACGACGCTCCGCGGACCGAAGCGCTGCGTTCCTCTGGCGTCCGCAAACCTCCGTCATCGAGCGTGGCCCGGATGGCGGCGACGAAGTCGACCGGGGTCAGGGCGACGCGCACCCAGTCGGTGTAGTGGGCCACCTCAGCGAAACCAGTGCTGACCACCGGCAGCCCGAGCGCAAGGTATTCCTTAAGCTTGATCGGGTTCGAATGTTGGATCCATTGGTTGTCCAGCCACGGCATGAGCGCGACCGCGAAACCGGAACCGTATGCCGGGATCTGCTCGTAGGGCCGGTAACCCAACCAGTACACGTTCGGGTATCTGTCGAATCGCCCCATCGGATGTGTGGCATCGCCGATCAACACTAGTGAGACGTCGGGCAGCTCGGCGGCCACGCGTTCCAACAGGTCGAAATCGACCAGATAGTCGTCGAGTGCACCGAAAAAACCCACCCGCGGCTCAGGAATCGCCATCAGGTCCGCAGGTAACTCGGTTTCGGCTCGGAGACAGAAGTTCTCAACATCGACACCATGATCCAGAAAATATGCACGCTCACCGGCCAGAGCTTGTTCCTCGGCAAGCAGCGACCGGCTTACGTAGAGTACGTGGTCTGCGTTGATAAGTAAGCCACGTTCCAAGCCTTCGATCGTCGCCTGGTCGGACTCAGGAAACTCCGAGTGCCGGTCGGATCGGTTGTAAACCAGCGCTCTTCGCCGCATCGGGCGGACGACGTCCCACGCCGTGGGAAGCGTCGTCATAATAACGGGTGTACGCAGCCCAAGCGCGAGACACACCATCCATACCTGGGCTCGCACTACCACCGCACTGAGGCGGCGTAGCCACGGGATGCCGTAAAAGGGCAAGGGGAGCGGGCTCATCACATAGAAACCAGGCAGGTCAGGGATGGGTCGTCGCACGAGCATCGCCACGCTGCGCAATTTGCGTAGGATCCGGCGTACGGTGTGGGTATTCCTTCCAGGCAGTGGCATCCGCATGCCGATGCTGTTCACCACCAGCACCCGCCGATGCTGGGCTATGTGCCGTATCAGTTGGAAGTCGGAGTGCGCTCTGTTGTGATACCACCAATCCTGGCCAGCGAAGCAGACATAACCGGGATCCGCCGGAACCGGCCACCGCCGCATCCGCAACAAAGCACGCACTGCGGCCTGGTGCCGGCGGCGATCAGGCCCTCGACAGCCGAGCAATCGCAGCACCTCGCCGAGCAGCACTGCCAGCCGCATCAGCACCGCTGGTATGCGGCCGTGCCGCTCCCGGTGCAGGCGCACCCGATTTGCTGCGGACAGTGCCCACAGCCGCGGCGAGGATGCCTGCTCACCACCAAGGTGGGTGGCGACTGCGTCCGGCTGGTATCGTACGGTGAACCCACGGTCATGAGCTCGTAGCATGTACTCGGTTTCCTCTGAGTACAGGAAATACCGCTGATCCAGCTCACCGACAGCCCGGATGCAGTCGCTGGAAATCAGCCAGGCAGCACCGACAGCCCAATCTACGGTGCCTGCACGCTCATAGCGACCCGGAGCGAGAACCAACTCACCTAACGCAGGTATCCAGCCTGCCCGGGTGCCACCGAACAGCGCCTCACCGAGTGCGCGGAGCACAGTCGGACGCCGTCGTAGCGAGTACTGACCCTGCCCGGTGGCGTCGACCAGACGAGGGACCGCAATACCGGTCCCCGCTACCGCGAGCGCGTCTCGAAGCGCGACAATCGAGCCGGCAGCAAGCCGCACATCGGCGTTAAGAACGAGAACATCACTTCCTCCCGCGATGGCAAGACCCGCGTTGACGCCAGCAGCGAAGCCGTCGTTGCAGATCCGGCGGACAATCTCGGCCTGCGGCGCGACCTGGGCCACCACATCAAGTGTGTCGTCCGTGGACGCATTGTCCACCACCACGACTCGCGCTGGCCCGGCATCGCGCAGCGCTGCTGGGAGCGCAGTCAGACAGTCAGCGATCACCTCAGAGCTCGCGTAGGTCACGATGACCACCGTGAGAGGGCGGCGCTGCGCCGCAGCATGCGGTGGCAGAGTCCTTCTGCGCGTACTGTTGCCTTGCCAGCCGGGGCCAGGCGTGGGCAATCGTCTGCGCAGTGCAGCTGACAGCAAAGTGATCGCGTACGGCAGGTCGTCGCGGAGGTAGCGCCGGGCGAGCCGCCGAGGCTCAAGAGCCAGCCGGTGCAACCACTCCATGCCAAGCCGCTGCATAACTATGGGCGCTCGACGGAACTGCCCCGCTGCCATCGGGATACCCGCGCCACACCCCAGGTACCACGCATACGGCAGCGACTCACGCAAGCGCCGGATCGTTCGCTCCTGTCGGGGAAAACCCAGTCCCACCAGGACCAGATCCGGAGCCGCCGCAACGACGGCACGAACGACCTCGTCCATGCCGTGGTCGGTTTCCTCGAAACCCCTCGGTGGAGCCGCGGTACCGGCTACCCGCAGTCCCGGGAACCGGGTCTGCAGCACGGCCGCTGCGGCCTCGGGGACCCCGGGATCGCCACCCAGCAGGAAGACGGATCGCCCATCGGCCGCCGCGGCTTCGCTGAGCGAAAACACGAGCGAAGACCCAGGGACCCGTTCGGGCAGCTTCGTTCCCATCAAGCGCGCCGCCCAGACCAACGGCATCCCGTCGGCGACGACCAGCGAAGCGTTCGCCACCAGTTCGGCCAGCGAAGGATCGCGCGCCACCGCCCGGACGATGTCGACGTTCGCGGTGACGATCGTGCCACCCCGGACCGCCCGCCATTCCGCACGCACTCGAGCCACTACCTCGGCCTCACTGAGCGAACACAGACCCACCCCGCCGATGTCAAGGCGCGCCGGAGAATCCACGACCGTCATCACCTAACCCAGTCCGCCTCATCGATCATATTGTGCAAGTACTGACCGCGACATCGCCGCGATAATCACCTTTCAGCCTGTTACGGACGCACTCAACTGGGTATCGCAGCCGCACTAAGGTCCGTTACTCAAATTCGGCTGGTGCCAGTCGCGACTTCTCAGTTGAATAATCGTTTAATGCACGAGCACTCTGACGCAGAACTCTTCGCTGAGCTGTACCACTCAATGCTCGAACACAGCCCAAAACGAAGACACCTGACAGAAAGGCGGCAGCTACGAGCGGTGCCGCTGACTGCCCACCGACAAGTTTGACGCGGGCTTGGTCGTGAGCGCTCCGCCACGTTGCGCTGCCACCGTGTCCGGTGACGAGGCACCCGCGACGGCTGTCGCACGTGTCCGGTCCGCGATGTACGCAACACCTGTGCTGGCGACCAGACCGAGCACCAGCGCACCCGCGACAGCCTCTATCTTTGTGCGTAACTGGACCTCAGGGGCGGATGGCGGCACCACGTCGATCATGCCAATGAACGTGGACGGCGGCGCTTTGAGCGCCCGCTGCTGGCTGATCAGCTCATCCCGAAGCCGCTGCTCAACGCGCACAACGATGTTACGCGCCCCGGAAGATGATGTACTGTAACCCTCAATTACGATAAATGGCCCATTGCCCGCGAGTAACTGAGGTATCACACTGCCGTCGCTAACCGTGTAGGTTGTCGCACCGCCCTTGACTGCGCCGAGCTGGTCTGCCACGTCCCGAGTGTTCACCACCTGGATCAGGATCGATGCCGCCGTCTTCATGCCGTCGAGGCTGAAGAGCGGGTTGATCTGCTGGGCCGGGCGGGTTGGGTCCTGAACCAGGGTTCCCCCGTTCGTGGAAGTCGTCAGCACAGTCGTTGCGGTCGACATGTACTGGGTCGGCATCGCCATATAGGTAGCCGTGGCCACGCCGAGTGAGAACAGGAGCACCGGCAGTACCACCCACTTACGCCGGAGCAGGACGAGGATCGTCCGCCAGAACTCCACGCGGCTTCCTCCTCGTTCTCTTCTAATGCATACCGAACGTGACGAGCGCTGTGCTTTCTACCCGGACATCGCTCGGGATCTGGCAGCGTTACAACTGTTACACGCGGTGGTGGCGCTGCGATAGATTCAGCGGAAGTCTCGCCCCGGGCTCCGACAGGATGACAGAACGTGACGGTCTCGCGCCGCTCCAGACAAGGTAGGTTACCCACCATGCGACCAGAGAAGCTGTGGTGGATGTCGGTACAGCTGCACCGAGGGAACCACCGCATCCTCGCAAAGCTGGTCAAGCTCATCAACTATTGGCTGTTCTCCGCCGTGCTGCCCTATGAATGCGATATCGACCCGACGGTCTCAATACTGCACCGCGGATTGTGTGTAGTCGTCCATCCCAATACTACGATCGGACGCCACGTCAGCATCGGACACGGCGTGACACTAGCTGCGGGCAGTAACGAGCCGGGATCACCGTACCGGATAATAGTCGAGGATGACGTCATCATCGGGTCGCATTCCATGGTCATCTGCCGAACTCACGAAGAACTCCGCCTCGGTCGCGGGTGCGTGGTGGGCGGCGGCTCTATTGTTACCCGCAGCGTCGGGCCCGGCGAGATCGTCGCAGGACCGCCAGCCCGGGTGATCGGCATCCGGTCCACGAACTGACGGACGGTTTGGCTCGGACCCGGCCAGGCGTCGTCTGTCGTTCGGTTTCGGTCAGGTCCGCGTAGCGAGTTTAGCGAGCCGCTGCGGCGTCGGCCAGCGCACGTTCCACGCCCAGCCAAGCTTCTCGAACAACCAGATCACCCGGGCCGAGATATCGATCTGGCCTCGGAGCACGCCGTGCCGGGCCGACGTCGGGTCAGCGTGGTGCAGGTTGTGCCAGGACTCCCCCGCGGACAGGATGGCCATCGGCCAGAAGTTCGTGGCCTTGTCACGCGAGACGAACGGCCGGTTGCCGATCATGTGGCAGACCGAGTTCACCGCCCAGGTGACGTGGTGCAGGAACGAGACCCGCACCAGCCCGGCCCAGAACAGCCCGGTCAGCACGGCCCACCAGGACCAGGTCACCAGACCACCGACGATCCCCGGCAGCACGAGCCAGATGGCGGTCCACAACCAGAACAGCTTGCTCACCCGCACCATTGTCCGGTCGGCCAACAGGTCCGGAACGAACCGACGAGGATTCGACAGGTCACGGTTGAATATCCAACCCATGTGGGCATGCCAGAAGCCCTTGGCCACCGCAAGGGGGGAGGTGCCGAACAACCACGGCGAGTGCGGGTCACCCTCCTTGTCGGAGTAGGCGTGGTGTCGCCGGTGGTCAGCTACCCAATGCAGCAGCGGCCCCTGCATAGCGGTGCTGCCCAACACCGCCAAGCTCACCCGCAACCACCGCTTGGCTTTGAACGAGCCGTGGGTGAAATGGCGGTGGTACCCGACGGTCACCCCGAGCAGGCTGACGACGTAGGTGATAGCGAATAACACGATGTCCACCCAGCCCAGCCCCCACCCCCAGGCGACCGGCACCGCGATTGTCAAGGCCAGCATCGGGGCGATCACGAAGAGGTACACGAGAACCTGCGGCCCCCACGTCCGCCTGCCCGAGAGCGCTGGCTCTGGCTCCATGCGCTGCTGGTCGGTGTCGGCAGTCAGCGTCATGCGCCGGTGCTCCTCAGGTCAACAGGGCGCGATCGGCCGCCACGCCGCGGGGGGTCGCCAGACACGCACCGGCGGCGCAACCGCAGGTAACGCTCGTGGCCCAACTGAACTCAACCCTAGATTATCTACCCAACACCCGTCACGACTCGCCGCGCCACTAGTGGGCGTGTCGTGCGTGTCGGGGATCCGCACTGAGGGCTGAGCTGACGGGAGCGCAGCGCCCATGTCACCATGTGCGCGCGGGTCTGGCACCCGCTCCTCCGCCGTAGTGTAAAGGCAGCACCTCGGATTTTGGTTCCGATGGTCCAGGTTCGAATCCTGGCGGCGGAGCGCAGCTGTGCTGCCTCACGTATACAGCGCAGCTCGACGAGATTCGTGGCCCCGTAGGATCCGGCTGTCAGAGCAGCTGTGAGGATGCGCCCGAAGAAGTGGGCACCCTTGCTGAGGGAAGGAACAAGCCGATGCTCCCAGATGGGAGCTTTACGACGGCGATCGTGCTGGCCGCCGGCGGGGCCACTCGGATGCACTCGGTGGTCCCCAAGGTGCTCCATCCGCTGGCCGGGCGGCCCCTGGTGGAGCACGCGGTGCGGGCCGCCGCCGGGCTGGCCCCCGAGCACCTAGTCGTGGTCATCGGCCACGGCCGGGACGCAGTGCACGATCACTTACGCCGAGTTGCCGCCGCACTGGAATGCGAGGTGCACGCCGCCGTGCAGGCCCAGCAGCACGGCACCGGTCACGCGGTCCGCGCGGCATTGGCGGTCCTCCCGGCCGGGCTTTCCGGGACGGTGCTGGTCAGCTACGGCGACGTGCCGCTGCTGGATACCGGCACGCTGGCTGAGCTGATCGCCGAGCACCACCGTGCCGGGCACGCGGCAACCGTCCTGTCCGCGGTGGTCAAGGACCCCACTGGTTACGGTCGGGTATTGCGCGATCCCTCGGGTGCGGTCACCGGCATCGTTGAGCACTGTGACGCCACCCCGCAGCAGGGCGCCATCCACGAGATCAACTCGGGGGTGTTCGCCTTCGACGCCGGGGTGCTGCGGGATGCGCTGAGCCGGCTGCGCCCAATCAACAGTCAAGGCGAGCTATACCTCACTGACGTGCTGAGTTTGGTCCACGAGCGCGGGCTGCCCGTCGGTGCGCACCAGTGCGCGGACTCGTGGCTGGTGGCCGGGGTAAACGACCGAGTACAGCTCGCCGCGGTCGGCGCGGAACTCAACCGGCGCCTGCTGGAGCATTGGATGCGAGCCGGAGTCACCATCGTGGACCCCGCCTCGGTGTGGCTGGACGTCGACGTCACGCTGGCTCCCGACGTCGTGCTACATCCCGGGGTGCAGCTGCACGCGGGGACCGTGGTGGGCCCGGGTTCGACAATCGGACCCGACTCGACCCTGTCGGGCTGCACCATCGGCGCGGGAGCCAGCGTGGTACGCACCCACGCCGTCGACGCGGTGGTGGACGATGGCGCGCAGATCGGCCCGTTCGCTTATCTGAGGCCGGGCAGCCAAGTCGGCGAGCATGCCAAGGTCGGCACCTTTGTGGAGACCAAAAACGCCCAGCTGGGGCCAGGAGCGAAGGTGCCGCACCTGAGCTACGTCGGGGACGCCACCATCGGCGAAGCCACCAACATCGGGGCAGCCACGGTGTTCGTCAACTACGATGGGGTGAACAAACACCGCACCACCATCGGCGCACACGCCCGGACCGGAGCCGACAACATGTTCGTCGCCCCGGTCACCGTTGGTGACGGTGCCTATACCGCTGCTGGCTCAGTGATCACCCACGATGTGCCACCGGGGGCGCTCGCGGTGGCCCGCAGCCATCAACGCAACGTCGAGGGCTGGGTGAACCGCCAACGCCCAGGTACTCCAGCGGCTCACGCAGCGAAGCTGGCCCAGCAGGTCGACGGTGATCAGCGTCAGGAGTGAGCATGAGCCTTTCCAGCATGTCAGCGACCCCGAAGAAGAGCCTGATGCTACTCACCGGGCGCTACCACCCCGAGCTGGTCGCGGAGGTGGCCAAGCACCTCGACGTCGCCGTCACCCCGCAGTCGGCCTACTCCTTCGCCAACGGTGAGATCTTCGTCCGGTTTGAGGAGTCGGTCCGCGGCTGCGACGCCTTCGTCATGCAGGCCCACACCGCCCCGATCAACGATGCGATCATGGAGCAATTGATCATGGTAGACGCGCTCAAGCGCGCGTCGGCCAAGCGGATCACCGCAGTGATGCCATTCTGGGGTTACAGCCGCCAGGACAAGAAACACCGCGGACGCGAGCCCATCTCTGCCCGCCTCGTCGCGGACCTGTTCAAGGTCGCCGGGGCGGACCGGATCATGACGGTAGATCTGCACACATCACAGATCCAGGGCTTCTTCGACGGCCCGGTGGACCACTTGTTCGCGTTGCCACTGCTCGCCGAGCACATCAAGCACACCTACGCCGGACGCAAGCTGGCTGTGGTGTCGCCAGACTCCGGCCGGGTGCGGTTGGCCGAGCGCTTGGCCGAGACCCTCGGCGGCACGCCACTGGCGTTCATTCACAAGACCCGCAACCCACGCAAACCCAACCAGGCGGTTGCCAACCGGGTGGTCGGTGACATCGAGGGCCGGCTCTGCGTAGTGATCGATGATATGATCGACACTGGTGGCACGGTGGCCGGCGCGGTGCGGGCGTTGCTCGATGCCGGTGCCACCGACGCGGTCGTCGCCGCCACTCACGGGGTACTGTCGGACCCGGCTACCGAGCGGCTGTCCAGCTGCGGTGCTCGCGAGGTCATTCTCACCAACACGTTGCCCATCCCGGATGCAAAGCGCTTTCCCGGGATGACGGTGCTGTCCATCGCGCCGCTGCTGGCCCGCGCGATCCATGAGGTCTTCGAGGGCGGCTCGGTGACCAGCCTGTTCGACGGCAACGCCTGACCCGTTACACTTCACGGGTTGCCTCGGCGAGGGAGAGCCGCCGTACCTCACTCTGGCGTCACGCCTGCGGGCGTCGCGTCGTGAACCTGTTAAGGAGTCCACCGTGTCCGAGGTCCGTCTGGCTGCCGAGCCGCGCACCGAGTTCGGCAAAGGTGCGGCTCGCCGCACCCGGCGCGCCGGCAAGATCCCCGCGGTGCTCTATGGGCACGGCAGTGACCCGCAGCATGTGGCACTGCCCGCGCTGGAGTTCGCCAGAGTGGTACGCGAGCAGGGCAGCAACGCCATCCTCAGCCTCGACTTGGACGGCCGGCCACAGCTCGCACTGACCAAGACCGTCACCGTGCATCCGCTCCGGCGCTACATCGAGCACGTCGACCTGCTGATCGTCCGGCGCGGCGAGAAGGTCGTGGTGGAGGTCCACATCGTCATCACCGGCAGTCCCGGCCCGGACACACTGGTCACCCAGGAGCTGGGAACCCTCCAGGTCGAGGCGGACGCCATGATGATCCCCGACGAGATCGAAGTGTCCGTTCAGGACGCGGAGGTTGGCACGCAGATCCTGGCTGGCGACGTGCCGCTGCCGCCGGGTGTGGAACTGCGGACTGATCCGGAGTACCTCGTGGTCAACATCGTCGCATCGACTGCCGGGGATGTGGGAGCCACCGGCGAAGGTGAGACGAGCGATGGTGCCGCGTCCGGCTCAGACGCCTGACGCGGGTCTCGATGAGGCCGTGACCGCTGGCAACGGCACCGACTGGGTCGCCGGGGATGTCGCACTGATCGTGGGGCTGGGCAACCCCGGCCCCAGCTACGCCGGCAACCGGCACAACGTCGGGTTCATGGTGCTCAACGAGCTGGCCCGCCGGGTGGGTGGACGTCTCCGCTCGCACAAGACCGGAGCTGACGTCCTGGAAGCGCGGCTGACCGGGCGGCGGGTGGTGCTGGCCTGCCCACGCTCCTTCATGAACGTCTCCGGGCCGGCGGTCACCGCGACGGCGCGCTTCTACCAGATTCCGTCGACCGACGTGGTGGTCGTGCACGACGACCTGGACCTCGACTACGGCGTGCTCAAGGTCAAACGCGGCGGTGGCGAGGGTGGGCACAACGGGCTACGCTCGGTCACGGCATGCCTGGGCAGCCGGGACTATCTGCGGGTACGCTTCGGTATCGGTCGGCCGCCGGGCCGGATGGATCCGGCTGATTTTGTGCTGCGTGATTTCTCCGCGGAGCAACGCCGCGAGCTGGACCTGCTGGTAGACCGCTGCGCCGACGCCGTCGAGCAACTACTCACCCAGGGCCTGGCCGCCACCCAGAACCAGCTGCACTGAATAGTCGTTAGTGCCCCTGGCGGGGCGCCCGTGCAGGGGCACTAACGACTATTCACGGAGTAGTTCGGACTATCAGGGGCACCGACGAGCTGACGCCGAGGGAGCCTTCCATGTCTGCGCAGAGCGTCATGACGTCACACACCACGCGGAGGCCGATACCGCAGGTCTATGAGCAACGCTCAGTGACCAACGGCTCCTGCAAGCTCACGCTAAACAATGACTGAGCCTGTTCGCTGCGGAATGCGTTGACGAGGTGGCTCGGATGAGCTGGTACCTAAGATCGATGGATGATTGAGTCACCTACGCATCGGTGATCATTAACCGGTGGCGTCGGCGACTTCCAGCCAGCGGGTTTCCAGATCATGCTTCGCAGCGAGTACCGCGCGCAATTCGCTGTCCAGTTCCCGGAACGCAGCCGGATCGGCGGCCTGCTGGACGATCTGCTGTTGCAGCTCGGCTTCCCGGCCCGCCAATCGATCCAGCTGACGTTCCAGCCGAGTCAGCTCCTTACGGGCGGCCCGCCGCTCAGCTGCCTCGGTAAGCACCCCAAAAGAAGACCCAGAAGAAGACCCAGAAAGGGACACTGACGAGGACCCCCCAAGGAGGGATTTAGTCAGGGCCGGCGCGCTGGCGCGCCGCTCCAGGTACTCCTCGATACCGCCGGGCAGGTGCGTGATCCGCCCATCGCCGAGCAGCGCCACCACGGTGTCGCAGACCCGGTCAACGAAGTAGCGGTCGTGCGACACGACGACCAAGGAGCCCGGCCAGCCGTCCAGCAGGTCTTCCAGCTGCTGCAAGGTGTCGATGTCCAGGTCGTTGGTCGGCTCGTCGAGCAGCAGCACGTTCGGCTCAGCCATCAACAACCGGGTTAGCTGCAGCCGTCGCCGCTCCCCGCCGGAGAGCTCCGCCACCGGCGTCCACTGCCGTGATGCCGGGAACCCGAGCCGCTCAGCCAGCTGCGAGGCGGACAGTTCCCGGGAACCCAGCGTGACCCGGCTGGCGATCTCCTCCACCGCCTCCAGCACCCGGAGTGACTCGGGGAGATCCTCCAGTTCCTGATGCAGGTGCGCCAGGAACACCGTCTGACCCTGCACGCGGCGGCCCGCATTCGGCGCTCGCTCCCCCGCGAGCAGCCGCAACAACGTGGTCTTGCCCGACCCGTTGACCCCGACGAGCCCGATGCGCTCACCAGGCCCGATCCGCCACGTCTGACCGTCCAGCAGCCGCCGGCCGGCAAGCGTGACCGTGACGTCCTCGAGCTCCAGCACGGTGCGGCCCAGCCGGCGCCGGGCAAAAGCACGCAGCTCCACGACGTCGCGCGGCGGGGGAACGTCGGCGATCAGTGCTTCAGCGGCCTCAATGCGGTAGCGCGGTTTGGAGCTGCGCGCGGGTGGTCCCCGGCGCAGCCACGCAAGTTCCTTGCGGGCCAGGTTGCGCCGCCGGTCCTCGGCCGATGCGGCCAGCCGGAGTCGTTCGGCCCGGGCGTAGATCCAGTCCGCGTAGCCACCATCGTATGCATCCACCCGGCCGTCGGTGACCTCCCAGGTACGGGTGCACACGGTGTCCAGAAACCACCGGTCGTGGGTCACCACCACCACCGCGCAACGCCGCGCCAGCAGGTGCTCGGCGAGCCAGGCCACCCCTTCGACGTCGAGGTGGTTGGTCGGCTCGTCAAGCATCACCAGGTCGAGCTCGCCGACCAGCGCGGCGGCCAGCGCCACCCGGCGCCGTTCCCCACCGGAGAGCCCGGTAACCGGCCGGTCCAGCCCCAACGCCGGGATGCCCAGCCCGTCAAGAACGCCACGCACCCGAGCGTCCGCAGCCCACTCGTGCTCAGCGGTCGCGCCCAGCGGATCCAGCACCGTGTGGCCCACGGTGGCCTGTTCAGGCAGTTCGATGCGCTGGGTCAGGACCGCGGCGCGTAGTCCCCTGGTTCGGCTGACCCGGCCTGCGTCGGGCGCCTGGAGCCCAGCGAGCACCTCGAGCAGGGTCGTCTTGCCGCCACCGTTAAGCCCCACGACCCCGATCCGCTCGCCCACGTCGACACCAAGCGAGACAGCGGAGAGCAACGGGCCAATCCCGTAGGACTTCGACACCGCCTCGAGGTTGACCAGATTGGCCATCAGGCCTGCGTGAGGGGTTCGGAGGGCGGCACCGGGCGCGGATCCTCAACGACCCGGGCACCGGGCACCGGGCCGCTGGCCACCCGGACCGTGCGGCACACCCCAGCACCGGCCAGCTCGGCGGCCGCCCGGACCGCAGCATCAGCATCGGCGCAGAGAAACGCGCAGCTCGGTCCCGATCCCGACACGATGCCCGCCAGCGCCCCGGCAGCCACCCCGGCGCGCAGCGTGCGGCGTAGCGCGGGGCGCAGCGACACCGCGGCGGCTTGCAGGTCGTTGCCGAGCAGCAACGCGAGCTGCCGGGGATCACCCGAGGCCAGCGCCTCAAGCAGCGGCTCGACGTCGCCGAGCCGCTGCAGCGAGGAACCCGGTGGTGGACAAGCCTGACCCCGTAACCGGTCCAACTCCCGGTAGACATCCACTGTGGACAGGCCGTGGTGGTCCAGCGCGATCACCCAGTGAAAGGTGTGCCGGGCCAGCACCGGCACCAGGGACTCACCGCGCCCGGTACCCAGCGCGGTACCGCCGCACAACGCGAACGGCACATCACTGCCCAGCCCAGCGGCCAGCCCGGCGAGCTCCTCACGACTGATGTCCAGCCGCCACAGCCCGGTCAGCGCCACCAGAGTGCCCGCCGCGTCCGCGCTGCCGCCAGCCATCCCACCGGCCACCGGAATGGTTTTGCGCAGCACGACCCGTACCGTCGGTCGGCGTCCGACATGCTCGGCGAGCAGGAGCACCGCACGCCACGCAAGGTTTCGGCGATCGGTGGGCACCATCCCGGCGCCTTCGCCGTACACCTGCACGCCCGGCTCGTCGGTGGCCGCCACAGTCACCTCGTCGACCATCGACAACGC
This sequence comes from Pseudonocardiaceae bacterium, assembly GCA_050699575.1. Lineage (GTDB taxonomy): Bacteria > Actinomycetota > Actinomycetes > Mycobacteriales > Pseudonocardiaceae. The sequence continues at coordinate 21,361 of JBOHFG010000102.1, read as the reverse complement.
CTGGAACACGCTGACCAGCTCGTGATAGCCGTCCCAGCGCATCCCGCCCACGGCCAAGTGCAGGTTGACCTTGGCCGGGACGCGCACGGTAACCGGTTGCGGCACAACGGCAAGCACGGCACCACAATACGGGGCCGTTGTGGACAACCCGGGCGAGCGGTAACCCGCATCACCGAGCACCGGCGATCCGCGCAAAATCGCTGATCGTAAGCTGCTCACCACGAGCGCTAGGATCCACCCCGGCCGCGCGGAGCACCTGCTCAGCGGCGGCGGCCGAACCCGCCCAGCCGGCCAGGGCGGCCCGCAGCGTCTTGCGGCGCTGCGCAAACGCGGCATCAACCAGCGCAAAGACCTGTGCTCGGCACGTTGCGGACGGTGGCAGGTGGCTGGTCAGGGCGACCAGACCGGAGTCCACATTGGGCACTGGCCAGAACACCCCGCGGGGCACCGGCCCGGCGCGGCGAACCTCGGCAAACCAGGCCGCCTTGGCGCTGGGTGCACCGTAGGTCCGGGTGCCTGGTGGCGCCGCCAGCCGGTCGGCCACCTCGGCCTGCACCATCACCAGCCCGCGGCGCAGGCTCGGCAGCTCGGCCAGCAGGTGCAGCAGCACGGGAACCCCGACGTTGTAGGGCAGGTTCGCGACCAGGGCAGTGGGTTCCAGGCCACCGGCCGCCTCGACGATCTCAGCACGCCGCACCCGCAGCGCATCGGCGGTGAGGATCCGCAGCGCCTCGGCCCGCTCCGGGGCCCGCTCGGCCACCGTGGCCGGCAGCGCGCCGGCCAGCAGTGGATCCACCTCCACAGCCAGCACCCGTTGCGCCACGCCGAGCAACGCCAGCGTGAGCGAGCCCAGCCCAGGCCCAACTTCCAGCACAACGTCCTCCGCAGCGAGGTCCGCCGCCAACACAATCCGGCGCACCGTGTTGGCGTCGTGCACAAAGTTCTGCCCGAGCCGCTTAGTAGGCCGCAACCCAAGCCGCCCAGCCAACTCACGCACCTCAACTGGCCCCAGCAACCTCGTCATGGAGACATATCGGGGCCAGAACACGCTCGATAACCTCGATATGTCTCCATGTGGGGAGGTTAGGCTACGCCTATTTTGGCTGAGCAGGTTGGCCAGGCGTGGTAGTTGCCGCGGGCTTGGCGGACTTGCTGCGCTATGGCGATCTGCTGCTCGCGGGTTGCTTGGTGGGGGTATGGGGCGAACCGACTGCCACCGTTGGCGCTCCAGGTGGCCTTGTCGAACTGCAAGCCACCGTAGTAGCCGTTGCCCGAGTTGGCGGCCCAGTTGCCGCCGGACTCGCATCGGGCCAGCTGATCCCAGACGGTGCCCTCGGCGGCAGTGGGTCCCTTCGCGCCGCCTACCCGCACCCGGCTCGGCCGGGTCGTGATGAGCTCCTGGGGGGCGAGCTGCTTGCGCTCGGCTTCCCTGCCGTGTGCCAGGACGACGTCGCGTACCCGAGTTACCTGCACCGTCATCCCGGGTAGCACGGGCGCGGTACGTCCCGGGGTCACCACATCCCGGTCCTGCAACGGCACGCCCTGCTGGGTGAGCAGGTCAATGACCGACAGCGCGGTGGAGTGGATCTCCTTGGCCGGCAGGTCACCGTCGATCAGGGTGATCGGCTTGGCGATCCGGACCACCAACGTCATGCCTTCCAGCGGGATGCGCCGGGATGGCTCAGCCGACAGCTCCATGCCGCGCGACCGCATCCCTACCTGCTGCAACGCAGCATCGACGGTGAGCGCGGTGGTCCAGATCTCGTGCTGCGTCCCATCGACAGTGAGGGCGAGCGGCCGGCTGCGCTTGAGCACGATACGACCGCCGTCGTCGATGGGGCTGTTCGCGGTGGGGGCCAGTGTGTCCAGGTCATCGACCCGCAGGCCAGCAGATTCCAGCGCTCCCCCGACCGACGAAGCGAACGTGTGCACCGTGCGCTGCTCGTCATCCACCGTGATGGTGATGGCCTTGTCCATGGTGAGTGCGGCGGCAGTACCGGTGGGTAACGCCAGGCTGAGCGCGGCGAGAGCGCCTCGGACGAACGAGCGAGTAATCACCGATATCCAGTCGTTGCAGTTCCGGGCAGGGGAAGGACGAGAACACGCTCTCGTACCAGGAACGACCCCATCCCGGCTTACAGTGACGGAACGGTAACGGCTTGTAGCGGAGTGCGCAATCACCTCAGGGAAGGTGTCGCGCTAACGCGGTGGTGTGGCTGGACGCGTGAGCCCGAAAACCCGCTCGGCGGTAGCCGCGGTCGACGCCGCGAGTTCCGCTACGTCCTGCCCGCGCACTGCGGCGAGATCCCGGACGGTATAAGGCAGGTTGACCGGCTCGTTGGCCATTCCACGGTGCGGATGCGGGGTGAGGAACGGGGCGTCGGTCTCCACCAGCAGCTGCCCGTCGGGGACCAGCACCGCTGCCTCGCGCAGCGCGCGGGCATTGCGGAAGGTCACGGTGCCGGAGAAGGACAGCACATAGCCGGCCCCCACGCAGGCCCGCGCCATCGTGGCGTCCCCGGAAAAACAGTGGAACACCACGGTCTGCGGCGCACCCTCCTGCTCGAGCACCGCCAGCACGTCACTGTGGGCGTCCCGGTCATGGATCATCAGCGGCTTGCTGACCCGCTTGGCCAGGTCGATGTGCCACCGGTAAGCCTCCCGTTGTGCCTCGGGCGGCGCGCAGTCCGGGTCGCGTTGCGGCCAGTAGTAGTCCAGACCGGTTTCCCCCACGGCCACTACCCGAGGCTGCCGCGCGAGCCGCTCGAGCTCGGCGCGGTCAGCGTCGGTCATCGTCGCCGTCCGGGTGGGATGCAGCGCCACTGCCGCAAAGACCCGGTCGTCCCAGCTCGCCGCCTGCACCACCCAGCGGGCCGCAGTCATGTCGTCAGCCACCGTCACCACGGCGCAGACACCCACCGCCGCGGCCCGATCCAGCGCCGCGCGCACCCCCGCCGGATCGGTCGCCCCACAAGCATCCAGGTGGGTATGCGCGTCAATCACCACCCCCGGCAACGGCAACGGAGGTGGCGGCAAACCCCTCGTGAGTGGCATTGAGTGCTGTAACACTGTTACGCACTCACGAGGGGACCGGGGCCCAGGTGGGGCCGGTGTCGGCCAGGGCTGGGTCGAGTTTGGGGAACAGCGGTGTGGGTTTGGTGAGGGGGCGGCCTACCTCGAGCGGGACGGTGGCCCAGCGGGCCTGTTCCGCGGCGTAATCCCCGGTGATCACCGGGTAGTCCGGGCCGGTGTCCGCCACGATCTCGCTCACCTCCCGGATCTCGGGCTGGGCCGACCACATGCCGGTGCCGCCGAGTTGCTCGTGCACCTGCTGGGCGGCATGTGGCAGGAACGGGGTGAGCAGCGTGTTGGCGTCGGAGACGACCTGCAACGCGGTGTGCAGGATGGTGTCCCGGCGCGCCGGGTCGTCGGTGCGCTTCCACGGTTCCTGCTCGGAGAGGTACTTGTTCGCCGCACTCACCACCCGCATCGCCTCGCTGATCGCCGCCTTGACGCGGTTGCGTTCCAGCAGCTGCCCGACCGTGCCGAAGGCCGCCCGCGAGGTGGCCAGCAGCTCCGCGTCGGCGGTCTGCAGCGCGGCCGGCCGCGGCACCGCGCCGACGTTGCGGTGCGCCATCGCGATCGAGCGGTTGACCAAGTTGCCCCACTCGTTGGCCAGCTCGAAGTTAATCCGGCGGACGAACTCGTCCCAGGTGAAGTCGGTGTCCTGGGTCTCGGGACCGGCCACGGAGATGAAGTAGCGCAGGGCGTCCGGGCCGAACTCGCGCAGGAAGTCCCCGACGTAGATCACCGTGCCGCGGGAGGTGGAGAACTTCGAGCCGCTCATGGTGAGGAACTCACTGGACACCACCTCGGTGGGCAGATTCAGCGTGCCGAACGGCCCGGGCTCGCCACCGCGATCCCCCGCCCCGTTGTGGCCGAGCAACATGGCAGGCCAGATCTGCGAGTGGAAGGTGATGTTGTCCTTGCCCATGAAGTAGTACGAGCGCACCGCGGGGTCACACCACCAGGCCTGCCACGCGTCCGGGTCACCCGAGCGCGCCGCCCACTCCACCGACGCCGACAGGTACCCGATCACCGCGTCGAACCAAACGTAGAGCCGCTTCATCGGGGCGTCGCGCCACCCATCGAGCGGGACCCGCACGCCCCAGTCGAGGTCACGGGTGATCGCGCGGGGGCGCAGGTCATCGAGCAGGTTTAGGGAGAACTTGAGCACATTGGGCCGCCACTCGGTGCGCGTGGACAGCCAGCCACCGAGCGTCTTGGTGAACGCTGGCAGGTCGAGGAACAGGTGCTCGGTCTGCACGAACTTCGGGGTCTCGCCGTTGATCCGGGACCGCGGGTTGATCAGGTCTGCCGGGTCGAGCTGGTTGCCGCAGCTGTCGCACTGGTCACCGCGGGCGCTGTCGAAACCGCAGATCGGGCAGGTGCCCTCGATGTAGCGGTCAGGCAGGGTACGCCCGGTCGACGGACTGATCGCACCGAGCGCGCTGCGCGAGAGCAGATAACCGTTGCGGTGCAACGCACCGAACAGCTCCTGCACCACCCGGTGGTGGTTGGCGGTAGTGGTGCGAGTGAACAGGTCATAGGACAGTCCCAGACCCTGCAGGTCTCCCGTGATCATCCGGTTGTACTTGTCCACGAGCTCGCGGGGCGTGACGCCCTCGGCGTCGGCCTGCACCTGGATCGGGGTGCCGTTCTCGTCGGTCCCCGAGATCATGAGCACCCGGTTGCCGGCCATCCGCTGGTAGCGCGCGAAAATGTCGGAGGGGACACCGAAGCCGGAGACGTGGCCGATGTGCCGCGGCCCGTTGGCATAGGGCCAGGCCACGGCGGCCAGGACAGGTACGTTCATGCCCTCCAGCCTATGGGCCCGGCCGCAACGACGTCTCCCGAGGGGATTCCTGCTCTGGGAGTGACGCCAACCCGGCAGCGGTCCATCGAACGAAGGCCGGCACACCAGCCCGCGGTCCGGCCCGGCACCGCGAAGGGATGAGAGCTCGTCGTGCTGTCGTGGCCTTTCAGTGGGTGGCGTTGTGAGTTGTACCACCGAGAAGAGCGCATGGTCATTACATCGCTCGATCAATCGAACTCCAGGTAGCCCGACCAACGCGTCGACAACTACGGCGTGCACGATATTCGGTGGCCCGACGAGCTGCGAGCATACCGACACCCCGTCACGACAGCGGTGGTGTCAAGCCGCTGGACCTCACCGAGAAAGGCGGAGATTCGCCAGCGGAGCGTGTACGCTTTCGTCGGTCCCCCAAGCACCTTCTTCGAATTAGCGCAGACCGGCGATACGCGCGCTGCAGGCGTCCTGGCCCGCTTCGATCGTGAGGCCAATCTGCTGGCGAATCCCACTGATGAGACTCGACTGCGCAATGATCGGGTTACCTCGATCGACGATCGCCCAGCCGGTTCCTGCGACGGTCCGTTCAAAGGCATCGGCAAGCTAGTCTGGACTCAGCACTGTGCGGATAGCGCGAGGCCGGAAACCGCGCTCTTTGAACGTGATGTAAGCCCACGACAACCCGCCGAGAACGGCGAGAAGGACGAGCGCGCTAAGATATCGCCGGGGGATGTACTCGAGCTCGCCAGTGCGTGACGGCGGACGAAGACATGACGTACCTCTCTGGCGTGACGGAATAAGGGTGACACCGCATAACCCGGCAACCCTGGAACGGCAATCAAGAATCGTTACGAGAAACGAATCAGCGACCGAGAAATCTCCTGGCCGGGAAGGCGACGGCCGCAGCGCCTGTCCGGGCGCGCATCCAGCCGATGGCCTTCTCCGCAGCCACGCTCAGCACCGGTACCGCGGCAGGTGCGGTACCGCAGCGCGAGATACCAGGGGTGTACTGGTTGGCCGCCGCGGTACCGGCAACGTAAGCGTCCGGGATGTAGGTGGGCGCCGTGCGGGCCGGGAAGGCGACCTGGTCGAACACGTGGTTCGCGCGGGGTCCGACCCCGTCCGGCGACCAGGTCTGACAGATGATCGTGACCGGGGTGCCATCCCACTACAGCACCAGGGGGGACAGTCGGGCCGCAGCGGTCGGCGCGGAGCGCAACGCGACCACGTCTCCGCTGGTGTAGGCCACCGAATAGCCGGGGGCAGCGTCGGCGGTAGATCCCAGGGTGGTGACGACACCCACCGCAACGACGGCAGCGCCAGCGAAATGGGTCAGGTTGCGTCGGGTCGTGTTGGATCGGGGAAGGTTGGTGTTCACCGGAGGCTCCAGGAGATCGACGGGAACGAGGCGTTGCGGCGATCGCGGGACGATGGCCGGCCCGCCAGTGGCGGACGATGTCGATCTGACCGCGTGCTCACGTCCGCGAGAAGCCTGCTGCGCAGCAGGCCGGGCAGGTGGGTCCGCTGCGCAGCATGCTAGCCGGAACTACCGGGGCTGGCAGTCCTGGACCGCCGATTCAGTCACCCCGCCAAGACGGCGAGCGGCCTTGCTTAAGCTGCAAGGACAGCGCGGGCTGCGGTGGGGGCCATTGCAGCTGCGCGGCGAAGACCGTGCGCAACGCGTTGGTCTGCGCCTGCGTCAGCGGGAGGGGCCGGTTGACGACGTCGGTCCACGTGGTGATGTGCGCCGGGGCAACGGCGCCGGCCCCCGGGACACCGACGGGGACCAGCGACCGTTGCCGGTCGCAGCTATAGGTCAGGACCCACCGCTCGTCCATCTGTGTGCTCCGTCCACCGCTCACCCTCATCGTCGGTAACGCTGCCCGGCGAGGAAAAGAACTAAAGCACGACAGCGCGTCCGCTGAGCGCATGCTGCACTCCTCGGCGCAAGATTCAACCGCGGACTGGAGTGCCAATGCCGTCTGCTGACTTCTGGGTCGGACCCTACGCCGCCCCGGACACTTACCGGCTGATCTCGCTGCTCGGCGGAGGTAGGGAGGGCGAGGTGTGGCAGGCCGTTCTCCCACTGTCCACGGAGGGCCGCCGCCAGGTCGCGGTGAAAATCCTGCGTGGCAGCGGCCGCCCAGACGAGGCGGCCCAGTGGAGCCGCACCGGGCACCTGCTGCAGAGCCTCACCCACCCGGGCCTGGTCCGGGTCACCGAAGTGTTCATCGGGTCGGGGATGCACCGCGCCGGGGAGCCCACCCGACAAGACGAGGCTCCGTTCGTCTACGTCGTGATGGACTATATAGAGGGTCCCACGCTGCGCGAATGGTGTGACGAAAACCCCGACGCCACCGCAGCCACCCGGCTGCGGATGCTGCGCATGGTCGCCTCCGCGCTCGACGAGATGCACTCCGGCGCGACCACCGAAGTCCCCGTCGCGCATAGCGACGTCAAGCCGTCTAATGTAGACGACTACCGCGCCCTCCACCTCCACCGAGCCCAGTAGCGCGGGGGTGACCAGCGACAGAAGCCCGCCAACTGCCGCCGTGGGATCGGGCGTAGTCACCTACTTAACCGATCTGAAGCTCATCAGAGGAAGTTGGTCTTCCAACGGCACCCTCTCGATCGACGGCACCTCTTACGCCCACGCCCTCAACGACCAGGACTGCAACAGTCCCGAGTCACCCAGGACAATGGAATATGACCTGGGCCGTTCCTTCACAAGCTTTCACGCTGTCACGGGGATGTCCGACAACAGCGACGCGACGTCCCAGGTAGAACTCTTCGTCGGCGGTGTCCCACAAGGAAAGTTCACGATTCAACGCGGCACTGTGCACAAAATCAACCTATCTGTCCGCGGTATCCTCACGCTGAAGATAATCGTGTCCACCGTGAAAACCGCCCGCTGTGACCGCGAGAACGCGGGCCTTACACTAGGCGACCCTAAGCTCATCAGTTGATTGCACTCTACTATTTCCACGAACCGATACGCAAACACCAGCACCGAGCAATTCTTCCGCTTCGTGATAGGGAGCTCAGACGTCGGCGACGCCGTCCTGCCAGGTGATTCGCAGTCGACCGTCGACTGTGGCGAACTGCGTGGAGAGGACTTCGGACCGCACGACACCCTCGCCGTCGGCGCTGACCGGCAGCAGCCGGCCTCCGACGGCGCGCAGCAGCTCGACCCAGCGACCCTCCGGGTGCACGATCAGCATCTCCCGGACCCCGAGCTCAGCGTAGAAACCCATCTTCTCGTACGTCTCGTCACCCTTGGAACAGATCTCGACGACCAACTCCGCACCCTCTGCGCCACGTTCGGATAACTGCTCAGGACAACAGTAGAGCTGGTCAGGCACCCGGTAGTCGTCCGAGGACCGAAACAGGCCTGTCTCATAAGAAGGGGTCAGCCCCTGACGCTCGGCTAACAGCCCGAGCACCCGGATCAACTGCGTACCCAACCTCTGATGCGGACCCCCGGCCGGCGGCACCATGTGCAGGACTTCGTTCCATACCTCGTCGCGCCCGTCGAGCCCCAGCCGGCAACGCTCGGCAAGCATCGCCTCGGGAACCTCAAGCAGCACAGCCCTCATAACTAGCAGGGTAACCGAGCGCTGCGCACGAGACCCCGCTGATCTTTCGTCGAGCAATGATGCAGGTGCTGCGCGACCCCTGAAGTTTCCGACGATTAGGATATTCCGCCGCACCAGCGCTGGGTCGGCGGATTTATTCCGCAAACGTCCACGGCGGGCGGACGAGGGCGCAGCGATCCCGTGTGGATCAGGGTGGCCGCGCGCGGTGTGGCGGTGCGGCTGAGCACCAGGTCACCGCCCACCGCGGGTAGCGGTACTTCGAACGCACCGAGCTCGGGCCGCCCATGAGGTCCTCGTTCACCCAGCTGGGCTTGCAGCAGGGCGGCGGCGCACAGCAGCGAGCTGCGCACCCGGCGGCCCCGGCCATCCTGCTCCCGGCCGAGCAGCCCGGCGAGCACCCCGCTGGTCGCGACCAGCCCACCCAGCACGTCGAGCAGGGTCATCAGCGACCCGGCAGGTGCCTCCCCGATCGGCGGAGGTGGTCGGGCAGACCGGCGTAAGCCTGCACCATGAAGTCGGTGCCCGGCGGCGGGTGAGTGCCACGGACATCGCCCCAACTCGAGGCGTGCGCCGAGACCAGCCGCGGGTTGAGCGCGAGGAAACGCGCCGAGCAGTCCCCGGCCATCGGCGGCATCCCACACAACGAGTCCCCGCCGGTCGGCTCGATACTGATCACCTCGGCACCGAGCAGGCTCAGCAGGTACCCGGCCCCCGGGCCCTGCACCCGCCGCCCGGCCTCGACCACCACCATTCCGGCCAGCGGGCCGTCCCCGGAACTGGGTGCGGTGGATCCCGACACCGCGGGCCCCATCGGCTCCAGGGTCCAGGGTGCGGCGAACGGCACGCAGCCACAGATTTCGTCGCGCCGCTCGCTATGCCTGCGCCACGGCTCGGCGTAGAAGGCTTTCCAGTTCAAAAGTCACCCCGTCCGCGGAGCGGAACGGCGGCGGGTGCCTGGGTTCTGAACAGGTTGGCAGATCGGGCTCGTCAGCGGTGGCCGCGGCGAGGTACTGCGACACGGTGAGCAGCGCCGTGCCCGCCATCGACACGATAACGCCCCGCGTGGCACGGCCGCGCTACCAGGCGAGCAAGGACGTCGGAACGCACCCCGCCCTCGGGATCGGCGCTGACCGAGAGCAGCCGGCCTCCGACGGCACGCAGCAGCTCGACCCAGCGACCCTCTGGGTGCACGATCAGCATCTCCCGGACGCCGAGCTCGGCGTAGAAACCCAAACCCGTTTCATAGTGGGGGCGAAGTCCCTGACGCTTGGCCAGCGGACCCAGCACCAAGAACAGCTCCCCGCCCGCTTCCTGATGCGGGCCCCCAGGTGGCGGCACTATGTGCAAGACCCCGTTCCACACCTCGTCGCGCCCATCGAGCCCCAACCGGTAACGCTCAGCAAGCATCGCCTCGGGAACTTCAAGCAACACGGCCCTCATAATGGCTGGGTAACCGAGTTACGGTGTCGATCCATCGAGGTGTACCACCCGGATTCACAGCGCAGACGGCAGGAGGCCCCGTCGCACCGACGGCACCGCCGCGCGCTAGCGACCGACCGCAGTAGGATCGCTCCCGTCTGCTCCAGGAGCCGTGTAACTGCAGCCAACGGGGGTGTGCTGGTCCTGGCACAGGCGAACAGCCGGGCACGCTCCGGGCCCGTAACCCGGCACAGCCCGAGGATCCCCGCGACGTGCAGCCTGCTGGGCGTTCAGCTCGGCCTGCTCTATCGCCTGGCGCAGTCCTTCGCCGAGCTCCCGGCTCCGTGACGTAGATTCCCGATCGCGCATGGTGACCTTCTGCGGAACTATCAGCCCACATGGCGCAGCCGCGACGTGAGCAGTGCCGACGGGCTCGCAGCGGCGCTGCATGGCTGGCCGGGGTGGCGGCCTTGCTATCATCGTGGTTAGCACTCTCGCGCGCAGAGTGCCAATACGTGGAGGCGAGACGTGCCGACCTACTCCTACGCGTGCACCGCGTGCGAGCATCACTTTGATACCGTGCAGAAGTTCACCGACTCGTCGCTAACCGACTGTCCCGAGTGTTCGGGCCGGCTGCGCAAGCTGTTCTCGTCGGTGGGCATTGTGTTCAAGGGCAGCGGCTTCTACCGCACCGACAGCCGCGCCAACAGCACGGCAGAGTCCAGCTCGAACGGCAAGTCCGAGTCCGGTTCCGACGGCAAGTCCAAGTCGGAGCCCACGCCGTCCAAGTCCGGTTCCGAGTCTGGGTCCACCGCCGACTCGAAGTCCGGGTCGGGCTCGAAGTCCGGGTCAGATGCGAAATCCGGGTCCGGCTCGGCATCATCCTCGTCGGCCTCGAATTCCGCAACCGTCACCGCCTCCTGATCAGGCAGTTATCCCCAGCCGCCTAGTTGTCCACAGCTTGCCACGGTGGGCACTGCGGGGCAGCCCGATCTTGCCTAATGTCTCGATCGTGACGACGAAATCGGGAGGTCAGGATGGGGCGGTGGCAGCACCACAGAAGTCCGCGCACGGTGGCGCCGACGCTGCGGGGGCGGTGGGATGCGCTCACGGGTGAGTTCGGGTTCGGCCGGACGCTGTTGTTACGTCGAGCCGCCGCCGCGACACTGGTCGGTCTCGCCGCAGTGCTGGCGCTGGCTCCGGGCCAGGGAAACTCCACCGACGACGCGGTGGTGGTCGCTGCCCGGGACCTAGCCCCGGGCACCGTGCTCGACGCAAGCACGGTGACACTGCGCGAACTACCCAGGCACGCGATACCCGAGGGCGTAGCCCGAACCCCAGCCACGGTGGTGGGCCAGACCCTGGCTGCACCGGTCCGGCGTGGTGAGCCCCTCACCGATGTCCGGCTGATCGGTTCCAATCTTGCCCGAGCGGTCACGACGAATCCGGGCGCGGTAAGTGTTCCGCTGCGGCTGGCAGATCCGGGCGTCACCGCACTCCTGCATCCCGGTGTCGCGGTTGACGTGGTAGCCGCCGGCGAACAGCAGGACAGGCCAGTGGTACTGGCCCGCGACGCCCGGGTGCTCGCCGTCCTGCAAGCCGGCACCCGCACCGGGGAACGCGACGGCCGGCTGATACTGGTCGCGCTCGATCCCGCTGCCGCAACACGGGTCGCAGCAGCATCAATCTCCCAGGCCCTGACCGTGACCGTCCACTAATGAGGCAGGCAGCCGGGTGAGCCAGCTAGCCCCAGGCGGTGTCATGGTGCGGCGGGCGGTTCTCCTGAAACCAGCGGTCGCGCTCCGGGTCCCCTTTGTCCGGCCGATCGTCCGGAGCGTTGTCGGGAACCACGTCCCCGAACACCTGGTGCAGCCTTCTCTCGCGGTCAGCCGCGCTCACTTTCATGATGGCATCCTCCCCGACCGCGTGATCGCACAAGTCAGCCAGGGCCGATCACTTCCGGCTACCGGGTCCCAGTGCCAGTATAGGGTTTCTCGATTCCGCGAACGGAAGGGCTTCCACCATGAGTTTAGTGAACAAGTTCAAGGACGTGACCGGCCCGGTCATCGAGATGGCCGGACCAGTCGTTGCTCAGGCCATCGACAAGGCCACCCCTTTGGTGGAGATGGCCAAGGAGAAGGCCGCCCCGTACCTCGAGCAGGCCAAGGAGAAGGCCAGCCCGTTCATCGACGTGGCTAGGGACTTGGCCGGCCCACTCGTCGAGCAGGCAATCAACAAGGCCGGCCCCTACGCCGAGAAAGTGGCGGTGACAGCCGGGCCGATCGTCGAACAGGCCCTGGAGAAGGCCGGTCCGTACCTTGAGCAGGCTGGCGGCATCGCCGTCAACTGCGTCGAGGCCGCGGTCTCCACGGTGGACAGGGCCACCGGCGGGCGTTACCACGACAAGATCGAAAGCGTGAGCCATCTGGTCGGGGATGCGCTGAACCGAAACGGCAAAGCAGGCGGTAAGTCCTGAACCGCCCACCCCGCGGGCCCGCAACGGCAATCGTTCGGGCCCGTCGTGGTGGTAGCCCATCGTGATGGGCTACCTGGCAAGGGGGTGCGGGGTGCTCAGTCCTGACCTGGCCAGGACAGCTCCTCGATCACCCGTCCGACCAGAGGCGTGAGGGTTGCCATCCCGTCACGGACCGCCGCCCGCGATGATGCCAAGTTCACCACCAGGGTGCTACCCGAGACCCCAGCCAGCCCGCGAGACAGACCCGCATCCACCGCGCCGGCGGCAAGGCCGGAGGCACGGATGGCCTCGGCAATACCCGGTATTGGGCGGTCCAGCACGCCAGCCGTGGCGTCCGGAGTGACGTCCCTCGGCGATACCCCGGTGCCACCGACAGTGACCACCAAGTCCACACCGCCGATCACCGCCGTGTTCAGCGCGTTGCGGATGTCCACCGACTCGCCGGCCACCACTACTGAGCCATCGACCACGAAGCCGGCCTCGTCGAGGAGCTCGGTGACCAACGGACCAGTCCCGTCCTCATGCTCACCATGCGCCACCCGGTCGTCAACGATGACGACGAGAGCCCGACCCAGGCTGCGAACACTGCGTTCCATGGCGAGCACCGTAGCCGGGCGCCATCCGAGCCGAGAAGCAGGTCTGGATCTCCGGGGGGTCCTGGACTCCGATGCTGGCACGAGGATCAACGGGTCCCGACCTGTTGGCTACCGAGGGTGACCTGAACTTGCCGGGTGGCCCCGGCCGGGTTCTGGACGGTGATCGTGGCTTGGGAGCCCGGCGCGTGCGACCGGATAGCCGCGACCAGTGCGTCACCGCTATCGATCAGCCGGTCCCCCACCTTGGTAATCTTCTCTCCGCTCTGGATTCCGGCGACGGCGGCGGCACCTCCGGGGGTGGTCTGCTGGACCGTCGCTGCGCCGTCCTCCGGCCGCCCGGCCGCAACGATCACTCCGAGCATGGCCTGGGTGGCCTGACCGTTGTGGACGAGCTCGCCCGCGATCCGCCTGGCCTGGTCGATGGGGATCGCGAAGCCCAGCCCGATCGAGCCCACCTGCCCGTTACCCGTGCCGAGCGAGGCAATGGCCGAGTTGATGGCGATCACCCGGCCTTGCATGTCAGTCAGCGGGCCACCGGAGTTGCCAGGGTTGATCGCGGCGTCGGTCTGGATCGCGTCGAGCACGGTGTCCTGACCGCTGCCCTCGCCGCCAGCCCGCACCGGGCGGTCCAATGCGCTGATAATGCCGCTGGTCACAGTGCCAGACAGACCCAGCGGCGAGCCGATCGCCACCACTTCTTGCCCGACCCGGACAGTGCCGGAACTCCCCAGCTGGGCCGGTGTTAGGCCGTTGACGTTCTGCGCCCGCACCACCGCAAGATCGAAAGAGGGTGCCCTACCGACGATCTCGACCGGCACTGAGCGACCATCCTGCAATACCGCAGCCACAGTACCACCGCTGGTCGCCGCCGACTCCACCACGTGGTTGTTGGTGAGAATCAGCCCGTCGGTGCTGAGCACAATCCCGCTGCCCTCGGCAGCGAGCCGGGAGCCGTGCACCCGGAGCTGGACCACGCTGGGTGTCACCTTCTGCGCCACCTGCTCAACCGAACCGTTCGGGAGGTTCACGATCGGCAGGGCCCCCGGAACAGGCAAGTCCAGCGCGCTGGAGACCCGGTACCCGCTGTTGGCCAGCTGATAGCCGACAGTGCCCCCCACGCCTCCGGCGACCAGCGCCACGGTCAGCGACAGTACGACGGCTCCCAGGACGGGCCTGCCGCGGGTCGGTCCGGGAACGCTGGACGGCGGCAGGTCAATCGGGGCGGTGGGTGGCGGCGTGTCGTCGGTCATGTTTCTAGGGTGTCCTGACTTCCTGAGATGTATATGTGAACTACCTACGGGTGTGATGTGGATGGCGGCCGGGCAGCTCGAGGGTCATCAAGGTGCCACCCGCGAGGCTCCGACTGGCCCGCACGCTACCCCCGTGGCGGGCGGCGACCTGCGCCACGATGGCCAGTCCCAACCCCGACCCGGGCAGGGTGCGCGCATCTGACGAGCGGTAGAACCGCTCGAAGATGTAGGGCAGGTCGGCCTCGGTGATCCCCGGTCCGGCATCGGCCACGTCCACCGCGGCCGTCCCCCGGCCGGTCAGCGCGAGCCGCACGGTGACCGTGGCCCCCGTCGGGCTCCATTTGGCGGCATTGTCGAGCAGGTTGAGCACGGCACGCTCCAGGGCGTTGGCGTCACCGAGCAGGCTCCACGGCACGAGTGCTACGTCGAAGTGGACGCCCGGCGCCCGGCGGCCCGCCCTGACCAGTGCACGCTCCACCACCTCGGTCAGCTCCACTGGTTCGTGCACCACCTGCGGGGCGTCCTCGCGGGCCAACTCGACGATGTCACCGACCAACGTGGACAGCTCCTCCACCTGGGCCCGCACGTCGTCGGAGATCTCCTTGCGGTCCTGCTCGGACAGCGATGGCGCGTCCGGGCGGTCGGAGGCGGCCAACAGCTCCAGGTTGGTGCGTAACGAGGTGAGCGGGGTGCGCAGCTCATGCCCGGCGTCGGCGACCAGCCTGCGTTGGCGCTCCTGTGACTCCGCCAGCGCCGCGAGCATGCTGTTGAAGCTCGCGGTGAGCCGGGCCAGTTCATCGTCACCGGAGACGGAGATCGGTTGCAGGTCACCGGTACGCGCGACCCGCTCAGCTGCTTCGGTCAGTCGCAGTACCGGGCGCAGCCCACCCTGGGCGACCGCGGTGCCCGCGGCCGCGGCCAGCAGCACGCCGGCGCCGCCGACCAGGGTGAACACCAGACCAAGCCGGGCCAGCGTGGTCCGGGTGGCGTCCAAGCCCTGGGCCACGATCAGCGCGGCGCCCGGCCCCGCTGGCACGGCGGCCACGCGCAGGTCGCGCCCCCGGTCCGTACGCAACGACTGTAGCTGCTCACCGCGTGCCACGGCGAGCTCGTCGGGGCCCGGTCTCAGGTCGCCGCCGACCACAGCGCGGCCGGTGCGGCCATCAAGCAGACCTACCCTGATATCGGCCGCACTGAAGAAACTGTCGGGTATGCCACCGAGCTGCTCGGCGCTGGCCAGTGTGCTGCGCAGCGAATCGGCACGCTGCAGCAAGGTGGCGTCCAGCTGGTCGTAGAGGCTGGTCCGGACGGTGAAGTACCCGGCGAGCGACACCAACGCGACGGCGCTTCCCACACACACCGCAGCCAGCCCGGTAACCCTGGTACGCAGCGACATCCGCCGACTCCCGATGTTCGGGTCGGCGGGCGGGGTCACGGAGGAGTCTCTCGCAACGCGTAGCCTACGCCCCGCATGGTGTGAATCAGTCTCGGCTCACCGCCCGCCTCGGTCTTGCGCCGCAGGTAACCGACGTAGACCTCCAGTGCGTTGCCAGAGGTGGGGAAGTCGTAGCCCCAGACGTCCTCCAGGATCCGGCCGCGGGTGAGCACCTGCCGGGGGTGTCGCATGAACAACTCCAGCAAGCTGAACTCGGTGCGGGTCAGGCTGATCCGGCGGGAACCCCGGGTGACCTCGCGGGTGCCCTGGTCGAGGACGAGGTCGGCGAACCCGAGCGCCGCCCCGGTCGCCCCGACGCACTCCGGTGGGGAGCGCCGCAGCAGCGCGCGCAACCGAGCGAGTAGCTCCTCCAGGGCGAAGGGCTTGGGCAGGTAGTCGTCCGCGCCTGCATCCAGCCCGGCAACCCGGTCGGAGACCGCATCCCTGGCGGTGAGCACCAGGATCGGCAGGTCGTCGCCGGTGCTCCGGAGCTGCCGGCACACCTCCAGACCATCCACCCTCGGCATCATCATGTCGAGCACCATCGCATCCGGTCGCCGCATGGCCAGCTCCTCCATGGCCTGCTGACCGTCCCCGGCGAGCTGCACGGTGTAACCGTTGAACTGCAACGACCGGCGCAACGACTCCCGGACCGCCCGGTCGTCATCGACCACAAGGATGCGCATGCGACCAGTGTGGACCACCGGCCTGAGAGTGGCCTTAGACGGCCAGGGCTCGAGTGCGCCTTGTCACCAGCTTGATCAGGTCTGGTCGTTGGCGTGGTTCTGGTGGCGTGGTTCGGCGGTCATCCTCAGGTTCGCGGGGAAGTAGGTAGCGTGCGCAGTGGGCTGCGGGGGGCGGCCAGGGATGGGCCGCAGTCGCCAGCGACTAGCGAAGGTGGCGAGGGCGAGGATGGTCTCCACGGTGGCAAAGGATTCGCCGATGCATTTTCGGGTGCCGGATCCGAAGGGTATGCACGTGCCGCGCTTGATGTCCTCGGCTTGTGTGGGTAGCCATCGGTCGGGGTCGATGGTGTCTGGTTCAGGGAACAGTCCCGGGTCGTGGTGGAGGGCGTAGGGGCTGAAGAAGACATCAGCGTTGGCTGGGAGGTGGTGGCCGCCAAGGTCGACGTCGGTGACGGTCCGTCGGGTGAGCACCCAGACGGGCGGGTAGACGCGCAGGACCTCTTGGATGACCCGGCCGACATAGTTAAGCCGAGGAATGTCGTCCAGCCCCGCTGGCCGGCCATCAAGGATGTCATCGACCTCGGCATGGATCCGTTTCTCGATGTCAGGACGGGCACCGAGAACGTAGAAGGCCCAGGAGAGCGTGACCATGGTGGTCTCGGTACCCGCCGACATTATGGTCAGGACTTCGTCATGGATCTGTTGGTTGCTCATCGACTCGCCGGTCTCCTCATCACGGGCGCGCAGCAGCATCGAGAGGAGATCACTGCGGTCGGTGTCATGGGCACGGTAGTCAGTGATGACTTGGTCGATGGTGTCGTGTAGGCGCCGTGACGCGGCCTGGTAACGCCGGTTCTCGGGGGTGGGGATTCGGTGGAGCCACGCGATCGGGAGAACCGTACGTGTGAAGATTCCCTTGACTACAGTCGGCAGGGACGCTTGAAATGTGGCCACCACGTCGAGTCCTGGGGTCTCAGCGAAGAGGCACTTGCTCAGGGCCGCGATGGTGAGCGCGGTCATTTCACGGTTCACGTCGAGAATCTGGCTCGGGCGCCACGAAGCGGACAGCGTCACAACGGAATCGGTCATGGTCGTAGCGTACGAAGCGATGTGAGTATGATGAAACACCGGTTGCATTAGGCGCCGCTGGCGGCGGTGGAGGGTTCCATTAGCAGTAAGGAGCCCATTACCGAGCACGGGGGCCACCGCTTCGAAGAACGGACCACCCTTGGCGAACGCGTGGTACTGGGTGACCAGGACTTCTCGGACGAGCTCCGGGGTATTGACCAGGTAGGCGGGTTTAGTGCCGAGCCGGAACACAACGACGTCGCCGCGGTCACGCGCGGACTCCAGGAACTTCAACGGACGCAGGGCGAACGCGACAGCATGACCGAGCAGGGGAACTCCACCGGACAGGGTCGGGGTTGACATAGTCGATTCCTCAGCAGTATAAGAGCGTAAACATCAACCAGCGGAAAATTTAACCTTACTTCGATATACACGATACAGTAGTTCGAATAATCGAATACCCCTTGACTAGAAAAAGTTTACTTGACCTTCACACCACTAACTTGACAGTGACCATTGCATCGCAGCCCATTGTAGCGCATGCGGCCCTACCTCGCCGTGGCGGTGCTGTAGATTTTCGACGAGCAGTTCAAGATTCGGCAAGGGCAAGTGAATGCGTGACACACGTGGATCCAGGCTTGGTCAGATCGGGATTGCGCCGTAGCCGCGGAGCACGTCGCGCGGTGGACCAGCGAGCGTAAGACCAGAACATCCCGGCCGCCCGACCCCGTCCCTGCCGGGATGACCCGGCATCACCAGCCGTACACTCGGCTTCGCAGGCCATGGGGCAGATGATCAAAAACTAGCTCGCGGCACGCGGTAGGCCCTCGTAGCTCAGGGGATAGAGCATCGGTTTCCTAAACGGGCCTTAGCGGTCCCCTCTCCCCCGCCTTGCCAAGCCCATTTTGCCTGCTCAGTCGAGGAATCCGCTGCCCTCGCGGTGATCTTCGGAGTCCTGCTCAGTCCAGCGAAATCCAGCCGTTTACAGCCCTCCGCGGACCATACGCGGACCAGTTCGTCTTTAGCGGACGGCTTCACGGCGGGCAGCGGACTAGCTGGCGGACCTTCTGCGGGATGCTCCCGACCGATGTGATGAAGGGGCCTGCGCGGCACTAAGTAAGCGGCCGAGGACCGGTGTGGAGGCACCTGCCCTCGGCCTTGATCCCCAACCCTGCGAAAGAGGGTGGAGACCCGATGACGAACCCTATGCAGTCCGATCCTGACCGCCTACGGCTGGCTCTAGATAACGGTGAAGAGGTGGAACTGGACGGCGGCACGCTCCTGATAGGCGACGAGGAGTCGCCGTCGGTGCTGCTGCGCTTGACACCGTGGCGGGCGCGCTCGGTGGCCCGGGTGTTGGAGGAGTGGTCAGCGGTCTCCCGGGTGTTCCACCGGGCACCTCGACCGATCCTCACCGAGCTGGAGCTATCCCGCACGCTTGATCTGGCCGCCTCTGTTCTCGGCGAGCCCGAACCGATTGTCCCGATGCAGCGAGGCAGTCATACCGTGCCCAGTCGGCAACGACTCGATGCCGTGGCGGTGCTGGCTGAACGCGAGTCCCGGCTTTCCGCGCTGCAACGCCTCGCGCTGGTGGACGCAGCGGCGTCATGGCTGTCCGAGCCCAACGGTGGAGACCAGCTGGCTCATGCACTGCTCGCAGCGGCGTGCACCACTGAGGTCACTGCGGAACATGCGTACCTGGCGCTGATCACGCCATCGGAGAACCCGGAGGATCATTCTGAGGGCCTGCCTTCGTAGTGGCCAATCCTTACGGGCGAGCGCCACCGGTCCAGGCTCACGCGCAGCGTGATCCCGCAGGGACACGAAGTGGCCTTGACCGGTGGTGATCGACCGTGACCAGGATCGGTCGCAGAGAAGGCCGGACCGGACGCACAACAACAGCATGATCAGATAGCACAGGACCCGGTGACCTGAGGATTTCTTCCTCGGGTCATCGGGCCCTTTGGTGTGCGCCGCCGGCGGGCCGGCCGCCCGCAGCGGAGCGAGGACCGGACCGGCCCGGCGACCAGCGGCGGCGGCCGAAGGCCGCACTTGACCAGAGGAAAGAAAGTCCTCACCAACTGGGACCAGGCACGTGTCTGACTCCGATTGATCGGTGACACGCTGGCTCCA
The DNA here is from genome assembly GCA_050699575.1 of Pseudonocardiaceae bacterium. Classification (GTDB taxonomy): domain Bacteria; phylum Actinomycetota; class Actinomycetes; order Mycobacteriales; family Pseudonocardiaceae. The sequence goes on along the minus strand of JBOHFG010000102.1, from coordinate 1,832 downwards.
AAGATGGGTAACACTGCCGCCTCGGGGTCTGCTTCGCGCGACTGCTGTCGCGTGGGGGGAGCCGGGGCTGATGCTCGTGGAGTTGAGCGTCGTGGAGCAGCGTTATCACGCCGTCATGGAGGTCATCTCCGGCGGCATTCCCGTTGTTGAGGTCGCTGAACGCTATGGGGTGTCCCGCAAGACGGTGCACGCCTGGTTGCGTCGCTACCGGTCGCTACCGGCAAGACGGCCTGCCGGGGCTGAGCGACCGGTCGCATCGTCCGCATCACCACCCGGAGCAGCTGGCTGCCGAGGTTGAGGCTCGGGTGTGCGAGCTGCGCCGAACCCATCCTCGCTGGGGACCCCGCCGGCTGGTGCCCGAACTGCGCCGGCTCGGGGTGGATCCGCTGCCCTCGCGCTCGACGGTGTATCGGGTGCTGGTCCGCCACAGCCTGGTCAGCGCGGTGCCCCGCAAGCGCTGCCGGGAGGACTACCGGCGCTGGGAACGGAGGCGCCGATGCAGCTGTGGCAACTGGACATCATGGGCTCGGTTATGATCACCGACCCGGCAGCATCCGGCGGGGTCACCGAGGCCAAACTGATCTCCGGGATCGATGACCACTCCCGATACTCGGTCATCGCCACGGTGGTGCCCCGGGCCAGTGCCCGGGCGGTGTGCACCGCTCTTATCACCGCAATGGCCGAGTACGGGGTTCCCGAGGAAGTATTGACCGACAATGGTCGCCAATTCACCGGCCGGTTCGGGGCTCCTCGCCCGGCGGAGGTGCTCTTCGAGCGGATCTGCCGGCACGACGGCATCACCCAACGACTGACCAAACCGGCGAACTGCTGGCCGATGGAGTGGTGCTTACCGGCGATGGAGACCGTGCCGACGGCCGCCGGATCACCTTGCGCCTGGAGATCACCCTCGCGCACGTCGTGCTCGACGGGTGCTGACCCGCACCATCCCGCTGACCCTGACCCCCACCCAACGCGCCCGCCTCCAAGGCGCCCGCACTCCCGGTCCCGCTCCACTGATCGACCAGCGCCCGACCCGGGTGCAACGCACGGTGTCCTGCTGCGGCGGCACCCAAATCATCGGCTAACGCGTGCAAGTCGGGCTACGTTATGCCGGTCAGATCGTGACCATCGAAGTCGACGAGACCGCCTTGCGGGTCTACGACCACCGCGAGCACTTGATCAAAACGGTTCCCCGCACCAGCCGCAAGGAGGTCCGCCGACACAAGGCCTACGGTCACACCACAAACCACCAAACCAGCTAGGCACTGTCACCCATCACCCGAAGCCGATCCGTCACCCATCATCTGGAACCAGACATGGGACCAGGCACGCTGGCTGAGACAGAGTGCCGGCAGACACACCTTGCCGCGCGAGCCTTTAAGGCGTGACGCAGCGTGGAAGATCCCGGATGTCTCCCGAGCGTTCTGTGAAGAAGTGGATATCTGACACGCAGATCCCTAGGGGTTTGACAGTTGGGTCAAGTTTTTAAGCGGTCATACGGGCCTCGGAGATGTAGTCCTTGACGTGTTGGTTGATTACTCGGAGGGCTTGTCGTAGGGGTGGTGGTGCGGGTGGGTCATGGGCGGCAAGCAGTGGCCGCAGGAGTCGGTTGTGGAGTTTGGTGTAGAAGATCGCGACTCGTTGCCCCTGTTCGGTGAGGACGTAGGTGTTGGAGTGGGGCAGCCGGGTGATCAGGCCCTTGAGTCGTAGTCGCCGCAGGTCATAACTCATCTGGCTCATCGTGTAAGGCACACCGAGCAGGGTGCTCACCTGGGCGCGAAGGCTCCGGTTGGTGAACCCGGTAACGGTGTGCACGACGGCGCACAGGGCGC
>JBOHFG010000101.1:0-82623 GCA_050699575.1 Pseudonocardiaceae bacterium | reverse complement strand
TCGTTCACGTCCGGGAACTTGTCGTGCAAGACCTTGGTGATCGCCGCAGTCAGCGTGGTCTTGCCGTGGTCGATATGACCGATGGTTCCGATGTTGACGTGCGGCTTGGTCCGCTGGAACTTCGCCTTCGCCACTGGTCTCGTCCTCCTGGACTCGTTCTCTCGATCCGCCGGACCGTTGGAGGTCCTGATGTTAGCGGCATGCGGTCAGGGTTGCTGGTGCTGCTCACTCGCCCGTCGCCTTGGCGACAATCTCCTTGGACACGCTGGCCGGGACCTCGGCGTAGGAGTCGAACTGCATCGTGTAGTTCGCCCGACCCTGAGTCCGCGACCGCAGGTCGCCGACGTATCCGAACATCTCCGACAGCGGCACCAGTGCCTTGATGATGCGGGCACCACTGCGCTCCTCCATGTGCTGGATGTGCCCCCGCCGGGAGTTGAGGTCACCGATGACGTCACCCATGTAGTCCTCTGGCGTGGTCACCTCGACCGACATCATCGGCTCCAGGATTACCGGGCCGGCCTTGCGTGCCGCTTCTTTGAAGGCCATCGAACCGGCAATCTTGAAGGCCATCTCGGAAGAGTCCACCTCGTGGTACGCACCGTCCAGCAAGGTCAGCTTCACACCGACCAACGGATAGCCCGCGAGGATGCCGTACTGCATGGCGTCCTGCGCCCCGGCATCCACCGACGGAATGTACTCCCTGGGGATCCGTCCACCGGTGACTTTGTTGTCAAACTCGTAGAATGCGCCGTCGGTGGTCTGCAGCGGCTCCAGCTTGATGATCACGCGGGCGAACTGGCCGGAGCCACCTGTCTGCTTGCGGTGGGTGTACTCGTACTTCTCCACCGTCTTGCGGATCGTCTCTCGGTAGGCCACCTGCGGCTTCCCGATATTCGCCTCGACCTTGTAGTCGCTGCGCATCCGGTTCACCAGCACCTCGAGATGCAGCTCACCCATCCCGGCGATGATCGTCTGACCGGTCTCGTCATCTTGCCTGACCTGGAAGGTGGGATCCTCCTCGGCCAGCTTCTGGATGGCCGTACCCAGCTTCTCCTGGTCACTCTTCGTCTTGGGCTCGATGGCGACCTGGATGACCGGTTCCGGGAAGGTCATCGACTCCAGGATGACCGGCGCCTGCGGGTCGCACAGCGTGTCACCGGTGGTCGTCTCTTTCAGGCCGATCATCGCGTAGATGTGACCGGCTCGGGCGTCGTCGACCGGGTTCTCCTTGTTGGAGTGCATCTGGAAGAGCTTGCCGATGCGCTCCTTGCGGTCCTTGGTCGAGTTGATCACCTGGGAGCCGGCCGCGATCCGGCCGGAGTAGACCCGGACGTAGGTCAGTTTCCCGAAGAACGGGTGCGCGGCGATCTTGAAGGCGAGGGCGGAGAACGGTTCCTCGGTCGAGGGCTTCCGGACCACCGACGTCCCGTTGGGCAGCAGACCCACCACCGGTGGCACGTCCAGCGGCGAGGGCAGGTAGTCGATCACCGCGTCCAGCATCGGCTGCACGCCTTTGTTCTTGAACGCCGAACCGCACAGCACCGGGTAGGCCCGGCTGTGCACGGTGAGCTTCCGGATGCCGGCCTTGATCTGCTCGGTGCTGAGCTCCTGGCCGGCGAGGTAGAGCTCCATGAGCTCATCGTCGGCCTCGGCGACGGCCTCGACCAGTTTCTCCCGGTACTCCCGCGCCGCCTCGGCCAGGTCTGCCGGGATCTGCTCGACGGCGTAGTCCTCACCCTTGCCGACCTCGCCGCGCCAGGTCAGCGCCCTCATCTCGACCAGGTCCACGACACCCTGGAAATCGGACTCGGAGCCGATCGGCAGCTGGATGACCAGCGGGGTGGCACCGAGCCGCTCGCGGATGGTGCGCACGGTGAAGTAGAAGTCCGCACCGAGCTTGTCCATCTTGTTGACGAAGCAGATACGCGGCACGTCGTACTTATCGGCTTGCTGCCACACCGTCTCGGACTGCGGCTCAACACCCTCCTTGCCGTCGAAGACCGCGACGGCGCCATCAAGCACCCGCAGTGAGCGCTCCACCTCGATGGTGAAGTCAACGTGACCCGGGGTGTCGATGATATTGATCTGGTGGTCGGCCCAGAAGGTGGTGGTCGCGGCTGAGGTTATGGTGATGCCGCGCTTCTGCTCCTCCTCCATCCAGTCCATCGTTGCGGCGCCGTCGTGCACCTCACCGATCTTGTAGTTGATCCCGGTGTAGAACAGGACCCGCTCGGTAGTAGTGGTCTTGCCGGCGTCGATATGCGCCATGATCCCGATGTTGCGGACCCTGGCGAGGTCGGTCAGCACCTCACGTGCCACGAGAACTCATCCCTAGCTATCTCGACGGTGTCTGCCTTAAACCGTGGTTCGTCACCAGCGATAATGCGCGAAAGCCTTGTTCGACTCGGCCATCTTGTGAGTGTCCTCACGGCGTTTCACGCTGGCCCCGAGGCCGTTGCTGGCATCGAGCAGCTCATTCATCAGGCGATCAACCATGGTCTTCTCCCGCCGCTGCCGGGAGAACGTGATCAACCAGCGGAGCGCAAGTGTGGTGGAACGCACCGGACGCACCTCGATCGGGACCTGGTAGGTAGCGCCACCGACGCGGCGGCTCTTCACCTCGATAGAAGGCTTGACGTTGTCCAGCGCACGCTTGAGGGTGACCACAGGATCGGTGCCGGTCTTGTCCCGGCAGCCTTCCAACGCCTGGTACACGATCTTCTCGGCCACCGAGCGCTTGCCGTTCACGAGAATCTTGTTGACGAGCTGCGTGACCACCGGCGATCCGTAGACCGGGTCGGAGTGCAGCGGTCGCTTCGGGGCGGGACCCTTGCGAGGCATCAGCCTTTCTCCTTCTTCGCGCCGTAGCGACTGCGGGCCTGCTTACGACCCTTCACGCCCTGAGTGTCCAGCGATCCGCGAATAATCTTGTAGCGGACCCCGGGCAGGTCCTTCACCCGGCCACCGCGCACCAGGACGATGGAGTGCTCCTGGAGGTTGTGGCCTTCGCCCGGAATGTAGGCGGTCACCTCCACCTGGCTGGTCAGCCGCACGCGGGCCACCTTACGCAGCGCCGAGTTCGGCTTCTTCGGGGTCGTCGTATAGACGCGGGTGCACACTCCGCGCCGCTGCGGGCTTCCCTTCAGTGCTGCAGTCTTGGTCTTCGCGAGCTTGTCCTCGCGGCCCTTGCGGACCAGCTGCTGGATGGTAGGCATGGACCAGCTTTCTTCTGTCTCGAAGCGTTTCCTGTCGTCTGGTGCTGCGTCATGCGGTACTACCCGGCCGCCGATGGTGCTGCGCGGCCGGTCACTCCGCATCCCGAGGTCGGGCGTGTCGCTGTTGACCCAGTCGCTCCGTCGAGAGAACCCGACGGAAGCTGGGCGGCACCGGTTCCAGATCCAGAGATGGGAGCTCGTCACAACTCACACCACCAGTGGTGCACCGCCAACAGGCACACGGAGCGGCCCGACCGGAGTCGGGACCGAATACTAGGATACCCGGGGCATTCAGCAAGCGTCAAAACGGGGTCACCAGCGCACCAAGGCTCGACGTAGCGCGCCGAGCTAGCTACTCTTCGGTAGCTATGCAGATCGCAGGCAAGAACGTGCTCATCACCGGCGCGGCTCGCGGCATCGGCGCGGCAACCGCGCGCGAGCTGGCCGCCCACGGTGCCCGGCTCGCCCTGGTCGGACTCGAGCCTGCGACGCTGGCGGCGCTCGCCACCGAACTCGGCGGTCCGGCACAATCCGATGGCAAGCACGTCTGGGCCGAAGCTGACGTCACCGACTCCACCGCGCTGCAGGCGGCAGTGGACCATGCGGTGGCCTCGTTGGGCGGCCTGGACGTCGTGGTGGCCAACGCGGGCATCGCCAGCTTCGGCACGGTCCGCCGCATCGATCCCGAGGCATTCGCCAGGACCGTCGAGGTCAACCTCACCGGCGTGTTCCGCACCGTGCAGGCCACCCTCCCGCACCTCATCGCTTCCCATGGCCACGTGTTGGTGGTGAGCTCGCTGGCCGCGCTGGTGCCCCTGGTGGGCTCCTCGGCCTACGGCGCCAGCAAGGCCGGGGTGGAGGCGTTCGCCGACACGCTGCGCATCGAAGTCGCACCGCTGGGTGTCACCGTTGGCTGCGCCCACATGTCCTGGATCGACACCGATATGGTCCGCGACATAGAACGCGAACTGCCGGCCTTCCGCACCATGCGACAACGCCTGCCCTGGCCGTTTCGTTCCACGACATCAGCGGCGGACTGCGCGGCGGCCTTTGGGCGAGCCATCGAGCGCCGCAGCAGGCGGGTCAACGTACCCGCGGCGATCGGCGTCTGCCACTGGATCCGCCCGCTGGTGCACTCCCGGCTGGCCGACGCGCTGATCGCTCGGAGGTCGACAACCATGATCACGCGACTGGAAACGGAGATCGGCGCGCTGCGACGCTCGGTGAGCCGGCGATGGGCTCAACGCTCTGCGCGCAGAGGCCGGTAAGCATATGCCCGGGCCACTGGTCGGGTTGCGGGTGCTCGAGCTGGCCGGGATCGGCCCCGGTCCCCATGCGGCGATGCTGCTGGCCGACCTGGGAGCCGATGTGGTGCGAGTCGAGCGACCCTCCGGTGGACTGCAACTCGCTCCGATCGACGAGGACCAGATGCTGCGCGGCCGGCGCTCGGTGCTGCTCGACCTGAAGGAACCTGGCGATCGGGAAACCCTGTTGCGGCTGGTGGAGCGAGCTGACGTGATGATCGAGGGCTTGCGTCCCGGGGTCACCGAGCGCTTGGGCCTCGGTCCAGCGGACTGCCATGCGCGCAACCCCCGCCTGGTGTACGCCAGGATCACCGGATGGGGGCAAGACGGCCCACTGGCCGGCCGCGCCGGGCACGACATCAACTACGTCGCGCTGTCCGGCGTGCTGCACGCGGTCGGGACCGCAACGGGCAAACCGGTACCGCCGCTGAACCTGGTCGGGGACTTCGGCGGTGGCTCGATGCTCCTGGTGACCGGAGTCCTGGCAGCGCTGTGGGAACGGGAACGGTCCGGTGCCGGTCAGGTCATCGACGCAGCCATGGTGGACGGGGTCAGCGTGCTGGCCCAGATGTTCTGGTCGTGGCGTGCCTGCGGGTTGTGGAGCGACCAGCGAGGCAGCAACCTGCTCGACTCAGGAGCACCGTTCTACGACACCTACGCCTGCGCCGACGGGCGCTACGTCGCCGTCGGATCGCTGGAGCCGGAGTTCTATGCAGCACTGCTGGAGGGCCTTGGGCTCACCGAGGCGGGGCTGCCCAAACAGTTGGACCCAGCGGGGTGGCCAGTGTTGCGTCAGCGGTTCACCGAAGTGTTCGCCAGTCGCCCCCGCGATGAGTGGGTGGCCGTCTTCGAAGGAACCGACGCCTGCGTCACACCAGTACTGCCGTTCTCCGAGGTGGCCGCCCACGCACACATCGCGGCGCGCGGCACCATCATTGAAGTCGACGGGGTACCCCAGGCAGCCCCCGCACCACGGTTCTCTCGCACCCGCCCCGACCAGCCGACACCGCCACCCCACCCCGGTGCCGACACCGCCGAGGTACTCACCGATTGGGCTGTCGCGCCCGCCGTTGGTGGCTCTTCAAGGACCACCAACCCCCAGGATGACGGTCTTTAACGACGGCTAACCCCCGCTGGCTTGCCAGCGGGGGTTAGCCGTCGTTAAAGACATCCAGAACCGGGGTTGGTGGTCCTTGAAGAGCCACCAACCAACCGGGTCAGCGGTAGTCGCGACCGAAGTCGTAGTCGTCCAAGGGGACGGCTGCTCCGGTCCCGGTGCCGAACACGTCAGGTGAGTAGTAGCCATCGTCGTAGGACGGGATCGCGTACGCCGCGGCCCGGGCCTCTTCGGTTGGCTGCACCTCGATGTTGCGGTACCGGTTGATCCCGGTACCGGCCGGAATCAGCTTGCCGATGATCACATTTTCTTTGAGCCCGAGCAGCTTGTCGCTCTTGCCCTGGATCGCCGCATCGGTGAGGATCTTGGTTGTCTCCTGGAACGACGCCGCGGACAGCCACGACTCGGTCGCCAGCGACGCCTTGGTGATCCCCATCAGGACCGGACGGCCCGAGGCGGGCTCGCTGCCCTCCGCGACCACCCGGCGGTTCTCCGACTCGAACTCACCGCGCTCGGCCAACCCACCGGGCAGGAACTCGGTAGCTCCCGACTCGATGATCGTGACACGGCGCAGCATCTGCCGAACGATCACCTCGATGTGCTTGTCGTGGATGTCCACCCCTTGCGACCGGTACACTTGCTGGACCTCGCGGACGAGGTGCAGCTGGACCTCCCGCGGCCCCATCACGCGCAGCACCTCGTGTGGGTCCACCACACCCTCGAGCAGCTTCTGCCCAACGGTGACGTGGTCGTCATCGGCCAGCGGCCGCTCGGTGCCGTCGACACTGATCACCGCGAGCCGCTGCCGCTTGGACAGCGTCTCGTAGACGATCTCCTCACTGCCATCGTCCGGAATGATGGTGATCTTCCAGAACTTCTCGCCGTCCTCGACGCGCACCCGGCCGTCGGCATCCGCGATCGGTGCCATGCCCTTGGGCACCCGGGCCTCGAACAACTCCTGCACCCGGGGCAGACCGGTGGTGATGTCCTCGCCGGCGATGCCACCTTGGTGGAAAGTGCGCATGGTCAGCTGCGTGCCGGGTTCACCGATGGACTGCGCGGCCACGATGCCGACCGCTTCACCCACGTCGACCAGCTTGCCGGTGGCCATCGAGCGGCCGTAGCACACCGCACACACACCGCTGGCGGACTCGCAGGTCAGCACCGAGCGCACCTTAACCCGCTGGACCCCGGCTGCCAGCAGGGTGTCGATCGCCGGGTCGCCCACGTCTGCACCCCGAGGCATGACCAGCGAGCCGGCGCTGTTCAGCACGTCCTCTGCGGTGCAGCGAGCGTACAAGCTGGTCTGGACGTAACGGTGCCGGATCGGGCGACTGTCCGATCCGATCTCGGTAACCAGCATCTGGATCCCGCGCTCGGTGCCGCAGTCATGCTCCCGCACGATCACGTCCTGCGAGACGTCCACCAGACGACGGGTCAGGTACCCGGAGTCCGCCGTCCGCAACGCGGTGTCAGCCAGCCCCTTGCGGGCGCCGTGCGTGGCGATGAAGTACTCCAGCACGCTCAGGCCTTCTCGGAAGTTGGCCTTGATCGGCCGGGGAATGTACTCACCCTTGGGGTTGGAGACCAACCCACGCATGCCGGCCAGGGAACGAACCTGCGTCATGTTCCCCGCCGCCCCGGAGGACACGATCGTGAAGACCGGGTTGTCCTCCGGGAAGTTGGCCTCCATCGCCTTGGCAACCTCGTCGGTGGCCTGCGACCAGATCTTCACCAGCTCGCTGTTGCGCTCGTCGTGCGAGAGCACACCGCGCTGGTAGCGCTTCTCCACCTGATCGGCTCTGGTCTCATACTGGTCGAGGATCTCCTGCTTCGCGGCCGGCACCACCACGTCGGAACTGGCCAACGTCACACCGGAGCGAGTGGCCCAGTGGAAACCCGCGTCCTTGAGCTTGTCCAGCGTCTGGGCAACGGCCACCATCGGGTACCGCTCGGCGAGGTCGTTGACGATCGCCGCCTGGCGCTTCTTGGGCAACACGTCGTTGACGTACGGGTAGTCCCGGGGCAGCAGCTCGTTGAACAGCACCCGACCCACCGTGGTGTCCGCGGTCCACGGCGCACCGGATTCCCAACCCTGGTTCTCCCGCAGCTGGTCCTGCTCGTTTAGCGGCGGGACGACGTTACGCAGCCGAATCCGGATCTTGGCCTGCAGCCCGATCGTGCCGCGGTCCAGCGCCATCAACGCCTCGGCAGGCGAGGAGAACGAACGCCCCTCACCGGTGTCTCCCGCGCGGAGCTTGGTGAGGTGATACAGCCCGGTGACCATGTCCAGCCGAGGCATGGCCAACGGCCGGCCCGAAGCCGGGGACAGGATGTTATTGCTGGAGAGCATCAGGACCCGCGCCTCGGCCTGCGCCTCAGCTGACAACGGCAGGTGCACCGCCATCTGGTCACCGTCGAAGTCCGCGTTGAACGCCTCGCACACCAAGGGATGCAGCTGGATCGCCTTACCCTCGACCAGCTGCGGCTCAAAAGCCTGGATGCCCAGACGGTGCAGGGTCGGCGCCCGGTTGAGCAGCACCGGGTGCTCGGTGATGACTTCCTCGAGAACATCCCATACCTGCGAACGCTGCCGCTCCACCATCCGCTTGGCCGACTTGATGTTCTGCGCGTGGTTGAGGTCCACCAGACGCTTCATCACGAATGGCTTGAACAGCTCTAGCGCCATCTGCTTGGGTAGGCCGCACTGGTGCAGTTTGAGCTGCGGGCCGACCACGATGACCGAGCGGCCGGAGTAGTCGACACGTTTGCCGAGCAGGTTCTGCCGGAACCGGCCCTGCTTGCCTTTGAGCAGATCGGACAGCGACTTCAGCGGGCGGTTTCCGGGGCCGGTCACCGGACGGCCGCGGCGGCCGTTGTCGAACAGGGCGTCGACGGCCTCTTGCAGCATCCGCTTCTCGTTGTTGACGATGATCTCCGGCGCGCCCAGATCAATGAGCCGCTTGAGCCGGTTGTTCCGATTGATCACCCGGCGGTAGAGGTCGTTGAGGTCGGAGGTGGCGAACCGGCCACCGTCCAGCTGCACCATGGGACGAAGGTCCGGCGGAATCACCGGAACACAGTCCAGCACCATACCCATCGGGTTGTTGCGGGTGATCTGGAAGGCAGCGACAACCTTCAGGCGCTTGAGTGCACGCAGTTTCTTTTGACCTTTACCACTGCGGATGGTCTCGCGCAGGTTCTCCGACTCGGCGTCGATGTCGAAATTCTGCATCAGCTTCTGGATCGCCTCGGCACCCATGGAGCCGGTAAAGTAGTCACCGTAGCGGTCGTAGATCTCCCGGTAGAGCAGCTCGTCCACGATGAGCTGGCCGACCTCGAGCTTGGTGAACGTCTCCCAGATCTCGTCGAGCCGGTCTATCTCACGCTGGGCACGGTCCCGGAGCTGGCGCATCTCACGCTCGCCGCCCTCTTTGACCTTGCGCCGCACATCACTCTTGGCCCCCTCGGCCTCCAGCTCGGCGAGGTCGGCCTCCAGCTTCTGCGCGCGTGCCTCAATGTCGGCATCACGCCGGTCCCCGAGTCGCTTGCGCTGAACACCGATCTCGCTCTCCAAGGTGGAGAGATCGTTATGCCGCTCTTCGGTATTCACCGCAGTAATGGCGTAGGCAGCGAAATAAATAATCTTCTCGAGGTCCTTGGGGGCCAGGTCGAGGAGATAACCCAGCCTGCTGGGGACACCCTTGAAGTACCAGATATGGGTCACCGGCGCGGCCAGCTCGATATGACCCATCCGCTCCCGGCGCACCTTGGCGCGAGTGACCTCAACGCCGCAGCGCTCGCAGATGATGCCCTTGAAGCGGACCCGCTTGTACTTGCCGCAGTAACATTCCCAGTCCCGGGTGGGACCAAAGATCTTCTCGCAGAAAAGCCCGTCTTTTTCTGGCTTCAGCGTACGGTAGTTGATGGTCTCCGGCTTCTTGACCTCACCGAAGGACCACTGACGAATGTCTTCAGCAGTCGCGAGGCCGATGCGGAGCTCGTCGAAGAAGTTGACGTCCAGCACGTCTGCTTCCTTCTCCCCTGTGTTGATGGAAACCCTAAGTGTCTGTGTCATTCGTCTGGGGCGAGGGCGGGCGGGAGGTCCGCCCTCGCCCCAGACGCGATCTGGGAGCCGTTACTGCACGACGTCATCGACCGATGGCGCCTCAGGACGGTTAAGGTTGATGCCGAGGTTGGCCGCAGCCCGCTCCAAGTCCTCATCGTCGGTGTCCCGCATCTCGATCGCTGCCCCGTCACTGGAGAGCACCTCGACGTTGAGGCACAGCGATTGCAGCTCTTTGAGCAACACTTTGAAGGACTCGGGTATTCCAGGCTCAGGAATATTCTCGCCCTTGACGATGGCCTCGTACACCTTCACCCGGCCGAGCACATCGTCGGACTTGATCGTCAACAGTTCCTGCAGGGTGTACGCCGCCCCGTAGGCCTGCATCGCCCAGCACTCCATCTCACCGAAACGCTGACCGCCGAACTGTGCTTTTCCACCCAGCGGTTGCTGCGTAATCATCGAGTAAGGACCGGTCGAGCGAGCATGGATCTTGTCATCGACCAGGTGCAACAGCTTGATGATGTACATGTAGCCGACCGCGACCGGGTACGGGTAGGGCTCACCCGTACGACCGTCGAACAGCTGCGCCTTGCCGTCGGATCCGACCATCTGCTCGCCGTCCCGGTTGGGCAGGGTAGAGCCGAGCAGACCGGTAATCTCCTCTTCCTTGGCGCCGTCGAACACCGGCGTAGCGACGACGGTGCCCGGCTCGGCCTGGTACAGCTCCTCAGGCAGCCGAGAGGCCCAGTCGGGATCACCGTTGATCTTCCAACCGCGCTTGGCAATCCAGCCGAGGTGGGTCTCCAGGATCTGCCCGATGTTCATCCGGCGCGGCACACCGTGGGTGTTGAGGATGATGTCCACCGGTGTGCCATCCGGCAGGAACGGCATGTCCTCTACCGGCAGGATCTTGCCGATGACGCCTTTGTTCCCGTGCCGGCCGGCGAGCTTGTCACCATCCTGGATCTTGCGTTTCTGTGCGACGTAGACCCGGACCAGCTCGTTGACGCCGGGTGAGAGCTCGTCGTCATCCTCGCGGGAGAACACCCGGATGCCGATGACCTTGCCGGTCTCGCCGTGCGGCACCTTGAGGCTGGTGTCGCGGACTTCGCGAGCCTTCTCTCCGAAGATGGCCCGCAGCAGCCGCTCCTCGGGAGTCAGCTCGGTCTCGCCCTTCGGCGTTACCTTGCCGACCAGGATGTCACCGGCCTGTACCTCAGCGCCGATCCGGATGATGCCTCGCTCGTCCAGGTCCGCCAGTACTTCCTCGGAGACGTTCGGGATGTCCCGGGTGATCTCCTCAGCACCGAGCTTGGTGTCCCGGGCGTCGATCTCGTGCTCGTCGATGTGGATCGAAGTGAGCACGTCGTCCTGCACCAGACGCTGGCTCAGGATGATGGCGTCCTCGTAGTTGTGGCCTTCCCAAGGCATGATCGCCACGAGCAGGTTCTTGCCCAAGGCCATCTCGCCGGTGTCGGTACACGGCCCGTCGGCGATCACCTGGCCGATCTCCACCCGGTCCCCGTCAGCCACGATGGGTCGCTGGTTGATGCAGGTGCCCTGGTTGGAGCGGTGGAACTTGTGCATCCGGTAGGTCTGCCGGCTGCCGTCGTCGGCCATCACGGTGACGTAGTCGGCGCACAGCTCCTCGACCACGCCGGCCTTGTCGGCCACCACGACGTCGCCGGCATCCACCGCGGCCCGCAGCTCCATACCAGTTCCCACCAGGGGCGCCTCACTGCGCAGCAGCGGCACCGCCTGGCGCTGCATGTTGGCACCCATCAGGGCCCGGTTGGCGTCGTCATGCTCGACGAACGGGATCATCGCGGTGGCCACCGAGACCATCTGCTGGGGTGAGACGTCCATGTAGTCCACGCCCTGCGGGTCGATGTAGTCGACCTCGCCACCCTTGCGGCGGACCAGCACGCGCTCCTCGGCGAAGGAGCCGTCCTCGTCCAGCACCGCGTTGGCCTGCGCGATGACGTGCCGGGCTTCCTCGTCCGCGGTCAGGTAGTCGACCTTCTCGGTGACGCGCCCGTCAACGGCCTTGCGGTAGGGCGTCTCGATGAATCCGAACGGGTTGACCCGGGCGTAGGACGACAACGACCCAATCAGCCCAATGTTCGGACCCTCCGGGGTCTCGATCGGGCACATCCGACCGTAGTGCGAATGGTGCACGTCACGGACCTCGAAACCGGCCCGCTCCCGGGACAGGCCACCCGGACCCAGTGCGGACAGCCGCCGCTTGTGGGTCAACCCGGCCAGCGGGTTGGTCTGGTCCATGAACTGGGACAGCTGGGAAGTGCCGAAAAACTCCTTGATCGCCGCCACCACGGGACGGATGTTGATCAGGGTCTGCGGCGTGATGGCCTCGACGTCCTGTGTGGTCATCCGTTCCCGAACCACCCGCTCCATGCGGGACAGGCCGACCCGGATCTGGTTCTGGATCAGCTCACCCACGGTGCGCAACCGACGGTTGCCGAAGTGGTCAATGTCGTCGGTCTCCACCGGCACCGTCGCATCGGGTGCGCCACCCGCGGCCGGCATCGTTGTCTCGCCCGCGTGCAGTCGGACGAGGTAGTCGATGGTAGTAACAATGTCGTCCTCGGTGAGCACGCCGTTGCGGTGCGGCAGCGCGAGGCCCAGCTTCTTATTGACCTTGTAACGGCCGACTTTGGCCAAGTCATACCGCTTGACCTTGAAGAAGAGGTTTTCCAGCAGCGCCAGCGCACTTTCTTTGGTGGGCGGCTCGCCCGGGCGCAGCTTGCGGTAGATGTCCAGCAGCGCCTCGTCGGGGCCGCCGGTGTGGTCCTTCTCCAGGGTGGCAAGCAGCGTTTCGGAGTGGGTGAAGCGCGCGGCGATCCGCTCGGTCGTCCAGCCCAAAGCCTTGAGCAGCACAGTCACCGGCTGGCGGCGCTTGCGGTCGATCCGCACGCCTACCGTGTCGCGCTTGTCGACGTCAAACTCCAGCCAGGCGCCACGGCTGGGAATGATCCGGACGCTGTAGACGTCCTTGTCGGTGGTCTTGTCCACGGCGTGGTCGAAGTACACGCCAGGGGAGCGAACGAGCTGGGAGACCACGACCCGCTCGGTCCCGTTGATGATGAAGGTGCCCTTGTTGGTCATCATCGGGAAGTCACCCATGAACACCGTCTGCGACTTGATCTCACCGGTGTTGTTGTTAGTGAACTCGGCCGTGACGAACAGGGGCGCCGCATAGGTCATGTCCTTGTCCCGACACTCCTCGACGGAGGCTTTGACCTCATCGAAGCGCGGATCGGAGAAAGACAGGGACATCGAGCCGGAGAAGTCCTCGATGGGAGAGATCTCTTCGAGCACCTCCGCGAGACCGCCGATGGGCTGGTCGTCACCGGCCTCGACACGGCGCTTAAACCATTGGTCGGCACCGATCAGCCACTCGAACGATTGGAGCTGTAAGTCCAATAGATCGGGGACCGCAAGCGGCTCACGGATCTTCGCGAAAGACGGCCGAGCCGGCGCCCCCGGGAGGCGGGATACGGAGTAGTTCGCAGCAGAGGTCTTGGTCGGGCGGGAGACTGCCAAGATTGCGTCCTTCCGAACACTAGCGCTGCCGAGCACACGGACTGCGTGGTCGCCTGGCGACCACGCTCCCTGCGCCGCGTTGGTGCAGTTGTTGATGTGTAGTTGTGGGGATGCTCAAGTGTTACCATCGACGCAGCCCGAGAACCCTGTGCGCAGAGAACCCCGCAATTGAGGGGCCCTGCTCGCAGGGAACTGACAGTGGGCAGCGCAAAGAAGCAGTCTAACCGCTAGGACGGCGACTGTCCAGCGCCGGACGAAGCCGGCGCGAGCGTGTCCTTAGAGTGACTTGCCAGACGTCTTCCGTCAAGAGTCCATCGTCCGATCAGTGGTCGGATGTGCACGATCAGCGGCCGGGTAGCTGACCGGGACGACTGATCAAAGCAGCTACCCGGTCCTTATTTCGGCTATTTAGGCGGCAACGCCCGGACCGCCGAACACGCTTCGAGCGCCGGGTTTGCGGCGCCGACCGGCACCAGCCGGTCGACCTTCCAGGCAGTGTCGCCCTTCCAGGCAGTGCCATCGTGCCGGCGGCCGTCCCGACGCATCTCCAGCTGCACGCGCCGGCGCAGGCAGCTCGCCTCACCCTGCCCGCGTTGCGACGTGACGTCCACCCCGACGAGTACCCGGGCGGTCCCCGCACGCTCATCGAGTTCAGCGACTGCACTGTCGAGCACGCTGGCGGTCGTGATCATTCTCGCATCGGTCATGGCGCGGGCATAGGTGTCCCGGTTGGCCCGCACATCATCGAGCACCGAGCCGGTCGCCGACTGCTCCCACAGCGCCAACCCGTCCTGCACTCGCCGATAATCCAGCGTGTGGAGGTTGATCGTGGCCTCCTGGGCATCCCGCAGCACGGCATCGCGGACCATGCCCAGCACAAGCGACTCATCGTGGGCAGCCCGATACCAGGACAGTCCGAACCAGCCGACGGCGACCACGGCCGCCACAGCGAGCATCCCCACCGCGAGGATCGCGGTGCGAAGCGGTCCGCCCAACCAGGCCCGGGGATCCGAGGTGGTCAGAACGGCTCCACGTCGGCGATCTTCCAGCTGCCGTTGACCCGCTGCGCAGTGACGGTCAGCCTACTGGCGGCCAGCAGCGGCTTGGCTTGACCGCCTTGGTGGGCCTGCTGGTCGACGAACACCAGCACGACCGCCCGGTCACCGTCGAGCATCTTGACGGCGAGCGCAGGCACGGTAGCCACCACCACGGCCTGCTGTGCGGGTGCCAGCTCCCGAACCCGGACAAACTGCTGATGAAGACCTTCGACGAACGGTCCAGTGACTACCTGGGAAGCGGTTCGTTCGTTGTCATCCAACCGGGCGAAGTCATAGGAGAAGACGCGTTGCACCGCGTCGCGTACCTGCTCAGAGACCTGAGCAGTGCTACCGGCATCGACCAATGCCGCGTTACTCGCCGCCGCTGATCCGGCCAGCTGGTTGGCCTCGCCACGGAACCAGGCAGCGAGCACTACTGCGATCACCGTCGCAGCGACCAGACCCACCAGGGTTGCCACCCTGGTCAGACGCCGGGGTCGCTTCACCACCTCCTCGGTGGAGGCAGGTAACAGCGGGGCCGGGATGGTCATCTCGACTCTCTCCTCTCTGAGCGACCCTATCCGGGCGACCCTATTTGGGCGGCCCTATCTGGGCGACGACGTGGGTGGACACGGTCCAGGCTCGGAGTACGCGTCGCCGACCGGCGCCAACGCGCCAGCCCGCCAGGCATTGCCAACACGGATCATGTCGAGTCGGACACGCCGGTGCACGCAGCTCGGGTCACCCTGCTCGGATTGCGACGTGACGTCCACCGCAACAAATACCTGCGCGGTGCCGGCTCGCTCATCGAGGGAGGCGACCGCAGCATCGAGAACCTTCGCGGTACTGATCGTTGTCGAGTCGGTGATGGCCCGTGCATAGATCTTGCGGTTGGCCTGCAGCTGCGTGAGCAGGGATCCGGCCGCGGAGCGCTCCCACAGTGTCAACCCGTCCTGCACCTGGTGATAATCGAGGGTATTGAGGGTGAACGTGGCCAACTGCGCATCCCGCAGCACGGCGTCCCGGTCCATACCCAGGGCAAGGGACTTGTCGTGGGTGGCCCGGTACCAGGACACACTGAACCAGCCAGCGGCAGCAAAGGCGACCACGGTGACCACAGTGAGGGCGAGGATGGCTGTCCGTAGTGGACCGCGACGCGAGGTCCGCCCCAGGACGGTAGGTGTAGCGACGATGCTGGTCATGGTCATCCAGGGTCGAGAGGGAGAAGTACGTGGGCGCCAGACATGAGCAGGGACACCGGGAGAGCACGCCTGGACGGACCGCGTACTGGCAGGCCTGGCTCCCGGACGGCCCGGCCCGGGCGATCGTCGTCATCGTGCACGGTATCCATGAGCACTCGGGGCGCTACGCACACGTCGGCCACCGGCTGGCCACGGCGGGATTCGCGGCCTACGCCGCCGACCATCGAGGGCATGGACGATCCGGCGGAAAGCGGGCCAACATCGAACGAATGGCGTTGGTCGTGGACGACCTGAGCTCCTTCGTACGGTTCGCCGCGCAGCGCCATACCGGACTGCCGGTATTCATGGTAGGCCACTCGCTCGGCGGCTTGATCGCGCTGCACTGGGTTACTGAACCGCACTGGGCCACTGAACCGCACTGGGTTACTGAACCGCACTGGGTTACTGAACCGGGGGGTCGCCTGGACGGGCTGGTCGTGTCGGGACCGGCAGTGGAGGTGCTGGTCGGCTCGGCGTTGGCCAGACGCCTGGCCGGAGTCCTCTCGGCGCTGGTCCCCAACCTCCGCGTGAGCAGCATCAACGCCGACTGGATCAGCCGGGACCCAGAAGTGGTCCGTGCCTACCGGGAGGATCCGCTGGTGGATCATGGCAGAATCAAGGCGCGGACCGGAGCCGAGATTCTGGCGACGATAGAGAGCCTGCCCGCCAGGCTGCCGCAGCTGTCCGTGCCGCTGCTGCTTCTGCACGGCACCGAGGACCGGATCTGTGCCCCCACCAGCTCGATAATGGTGCACGACGCCGTGTCCTCGCCAGACAAGACACTGCGCCGATACCAGGGCCTCTACCACGAACTGTTCAACGAGCCCGAGCGCGAGGCGATCCTCACCGACCTCATCTCCTGGCTCAACCAGCGCCTCCGGCCCGTCACGCATTCAGCGGGCTGAGCGGGGTTACCACGGGTCGGATAGCCCCGCTGCGCCCGCTGAATGCGGTTGCCGAACTCAGGTTAAGCTGATCTTGGCGCCGGCTTCCTCGAGTTTTGCTTTGGCTGCCTCGGCCTGGTCCTTCGGGACACCCTCCAGGATCGGCTTGGGGGCGCTCTCGACGAGGTCCTTTGCCTCCTTGAGGCCCAGGCCAGAGACAACTTCCCGGACCACCTTGATGACCTGGATCTTCTTCTCGCCAATGGCCTCGAGGACGACGTTGAACTCGTCCTTCTCCTCAGCGGCCGGGGCGTCAGCGGTTCCCGCAGCTGGACCAGCCGCCACCGCGATCGGCGCCGCGGCGGTGACGTCGAAGACCTCTTCGAACTTCTTCACAAACTCGCTCAGCTCGAGCAACGTCATGTCCTTGAACGCGTCAAGCAGATCGTCCGTACTCATCTTCGCCATGATGGCGGGCTCTCCTTCTGTGTCTTGTTCCGTCGTGTGCCGCTCATGGATACAAGCGGGATGTAGGCGATCAGTCTTCAGCCATGCTGCTGGTCTGCTGCTGCTCTTGCCGCTGATCCCGTAGAGCCGCAGCCAGCCGGGCAACCTGGGAAGCCGGCTCGGCAAACAGCCGGGCGGCCTTGGCGAGATTGGCCTTCATCGCGCCGGCCAGCTTGGCCAGCAGCACCTCACGAGACTCCAGGTCCGCAATCTGAGCGACCTCGGCGACGGTCAGCGCACGGCCGTCCAGATAGCCACCTTTGATCACCAGCGCGGTGTGCTCTTTGGCGAAATCACGCAGCGCCTTCGCCGCGAGCACCGGCTCACCGTGCACGAACGCAATCGCGGTCGGGCCGATGAACAGCTCATCAAGGCCCAGCACCCCGGCGTCGCGCGCGGCCCGTGAAACCAGGGTGTTCTTGGCGACCCGGTAGGTGGTTTCGGCACCCAGGGAACGACGCAAGCTGGTCAGTTGGGTCATGGACAAGCCGCGGTACTCGGTCACGACCGCGGCCGTGGCACTGCGGAATTGGTCCGCGATATCAGCAACGGCTTCGACCTTGTCCGGTCTAGCCATGGATCGCCTCCTCAGTTCGGTTGCCGGCTGAGCCGGCAGGTGCACTGGCTGATCAGGGCAGGCCAGACGGCACACCCGTAACCGGGCCCGAAAATGACGAACGCCCCAGCGCAGCAGGCATGGGGCGTAGCCAGGCGGCGCACGACGGCGCGACATGACGGCACATCCACGTCCTCCTACGCGGGCCGCCCGCATGTGCGGAACCTTCGTCCGTACCAATGGCACGGAAACCAGCGGTCTTCGGTGGAACTGGGTACCACAGTAGTCAATGACTCCCGAGCCCAGCATCCAGGCCTCCGGAAGCTTCGTCTCAGGCGGTCTTCAAGAGCACAGAACCTGCATGAAGCTCCCTGTGGCGCGGTGCGGAACTCAGGGAGTGGGCTCGTCGACGAGGAGGTTCCGGATACGGTTGGGATCGACCGGGATACCAGGGCCCATCGTAGTGGAAAAATTGATCTTCTTCAGGTATCGCCCTTTTGCGGCCGACGGCTTGCTCCGCAGCACCTCGTCGAGCGCGGCGGCGTAGTTCTCCACCAGCATGCTGGCATCGAACGATACCTTGCCGATGATCAAATGTAGGTTAGCCTGCTTGTCCACCCTAAAGTTGATCTTACCGCCTTTGATGTCCGTGATGGCCTTGGCAACATCGGGCGTGACGGTGCCGGTCTTCGGGTTGGGCATCAGGCCTCGTGGACCGAGAATCCTGGCGATCCGGCCAACCTTGGCCATCTGGTCCGGCGCCGCGATGGCGGCGTCGAAGTCCAGCCAGCCGCCCTGGATGCGCTCGATGAGATCGTCGGAGCCGACGGCGTCAGCGCCAGCGGCCACCGCCTCGGCAGCCCGGTCGCCGGTGGCGAAGACGATGACACGCACGACCTTCCCGGTGCCATGGGGCAGGTTGACCGTGCCGCGAACCATCTGATCTGCCTTGCGGGGATCAACACCCAACTGCATGGCGACCTCGACAGTGGCGTCCATCTTGCTCGGGGAGGTCTCCTTGGCCAACGCCGCAGCCTCGAGCGGGCTGTAATACCGGCTAAGGTCGACCTTCTCGGCGGCCTGGCGATAAGCCTTGCTGCGCTTCATGTCACTGTCCTTCGTGAAGTCGTGCCTTCGTGAAGTCGTGGTGCGGATCAGCGCCTGACCCTCCCACGCGTACGGGGTAGTACTAGTCGACGACGGTAATGCCCATCGACCGGGCGGTGCCAGCGATAATCTTGATCGCGGCATCGACGTCGTTGGCGTTGAGATCCTCGAATTTGCGTTCGGCAATGACCCGGAGCTGGTCGCGGCCGATCCTGGCAACTTTGGTCTTGTGCGGCTCCGCCGATCCCTTGGCCACTCCGGCTGCCTTGAGCAGGAGCACCGCAGCAGGTGGGGTCTTGAGCACGAACTCGAACGAGCGATCCTCATAGACTGAGATGACCGCGGGTACTACTTCGCCACGGTTGTTCTGCGTGGCAGCGTTGTAGGCCTTGCAGAACTCCATGATGTTCAGGCCGTGCGGACCCAGCGCCTGGCCGACCGAGGCCGGGTTCGCGGTGCCGGCTTCGAGGGCGAGCTTCACGGTGGCCGTGAGCTTCTTACGCTTCTTCTTGGGGGGCATGATTCCTTCCTCGCACCTGGTGCATCCCAACCGGCACCGCGCCGGTCAGATCTTGGCGACCTGGCTGAATGAGAGCTCGACCGGAGTCTCCCGACCGAAGATCGACACCAGCACCTTGAGCTTCTGCGCGTCGATGTTCACCTCGTTGATCGTCGCCGGCAACGTAGCGAACGGACCGTCCATGACGGTGACCGACTCCCCCACCTCGAAGTCGACCTCAATGGCAGGCTTGGCGCCACCGATGCCACCCGCATGCTTGCCGGCACCGACCGTCACCTTCGGCGGGGCAACCCGCGGGGCGAGGAACTTCAGCACGTCATCCAGGGTCAGCGGCGAGGGACGCGAGGTGGCACCGACGAACCCGGTGACCCCCGGCGTATTGCGCACCGCGCTCCACGAGGCGTCGTTGAGGTCCATCCGGACCAAGATGTAGCCCGGCAGCACCTTGCGTTGCACCTGCTTGCGCTGACCGTTCTTGATCTCGGTGACTTCTTCGGTGGGCACTTCCACCTGGAAGATGAAATCCTCGACATCCAAGGTCTGGATCCTGGTCTCCAGGTTCGCCTTCACCTTGTTCTCATAGCCAGCGTAGGAGTGCACCACATACCACTCGCCCGGAGCTTTGGCCAGCGCGGCTCGAAGCTCATCGATCGGGTCGGGAGGTTGAGGTGACTCGACGTCGACCGCTCCCCCGTCCCGGTCAGCGTCAGCAGTATTGTCAGGTGCGTCGATCTCGGGTGCATCGATCTTTGGTATATCGGCGGCAAACAGCCCCGTAAGCTCCTGCCCGCTTTCGGCGGAAGTCCCGTCTGGGTGGGTCCCGTCTGGGTGGGTCCCGTCTGGGTGGGTCCCTTCCGGGTGGGTCCCTTCCGGGTCGGTCCCTTCCGGGTCGGTCCCTTCCGGAGAGGTCACAGTCGGTCTCGCTTTCTTTCTTGCGTCACGCCGTGCTGGTGGTCAACCGGCGCCCGAGTAGCCGGCATCAGCCGAAAACGGTCAGCACGGCCTTGCCCAGGCCCATGTCGAGCAATGCCACGAACGCAACCATGAAGCTGACGAAGACCAACACGACCGCGGTGTAGACCACCAGCCCTCGGCGGCTCGGCCAGATGACCTTGCTGAGCTCGGAGACGACTTCCCGGAGAAACCGGATCAGCCGGGCCGGCGCAGCCACTTTGGCCTCGGTGGCACCGCGAGCCCTGGTTGGCTGATCCTTGCCAGCGGCCGTGGACCGTTGCGCAGGGGTGGGTCGGCTGGTGGATCGCACCCCGCGCACGGCAGTGGCAGACTCCGGGGCGTCAGATGACACCTCGGCGTGGTCCAGCCGGTCTTCCGTCTCGTGGGCGCGATCATCACTCACGCTGGTGATCCTCCGCTTCGCCGGACCGTATGCCGGTTGGGTTGTTGTCGAGATCAACGCAGGGGCGACAGGACTTGAACCTGCAACCTGCGGTTTTGGAGACCGCTGCTCTACCAGTTGAGCTACACCCCTTTACCGGGCATCTCCCGTTGAGATTCCACCCGGAGGCCACCACCTGACAGCCCAGGCCACGGTGAACACCGGACATGTGAGATCTGCTGGTAACCCAGGAACCAAGTGTAGGACACCAGGGCCGGGGCACTTCAACTGACCCGGACAGCTCAAGCCAGCACGACGGTGGCGGTGGCTTGGCCGAGTACGGTCCGGCCGGCCGCGTGCGCGGTGATGGCGACGACCACCGTGCCATCGGCGCGTCGCGTCACCACCTTGCCGGACAGTTCCACCAGCGCCCCTTCGGCGTCATCAGGCACCACGACTGGGCGAACGAAGCGCACTGCGCACTCCACCACAGCGCCCGGGTCACCCGCCCAGGTCGTCACCAGCCGGCCGGCCAGCGCCATCGTGAGCATCCCGTGCGCGATGACGCCGGGGAGCCCGACCTCCCGAGCTTCGCGTTCATTCCAGTGGATCGGGTTGAAGTCGCCGGATGCTCCGGCGTACCGGACCAGTCCAGCCCGGGTGACTCGGACTCGCAGGCCGGGCAGTTCATCACCTTCGGCGACCTCGGTGCGGCGGCGCCGGCTCACCGGTCCGCGTCCGGATCCGGCTCTGTTCTTGGGCCCGCTTCTGGACCACGGACAACCAGCAGCACCCGGGCCGTAGTCACCGGGTCGCCCACCTTGTCTGTGATCTCACAGCGCAGCGTGAGCATGTCGTTGCCGCCCATGGCACGGATGCCGTCGATATGCAGGGTTGCGGCCAGCTCATCACCGGCCAGGATGGGCCGGTGATGAGTAAAGGACTGGTGGCCGTGCACCATCCGGCTGTAGTCCAGCCCCAGAGCCGGATCGCAGATGAGCGTCTGCTGCGCTCGCAGGGACAGCGTGATCGCGAACGTCGGCGGGGCGATCACATCGGAGTATCCGCAGGCGTAGGCGGCCTGAGGATCCCGGTAGACCGGGTCGTCATCGCCGATGGCCTCGGCGAACTCCCGGATCTTCTCGCGTCCCACCTGGTAGGTACTCGTCGCGGGATAGCACCGTCCGACGAAGGAGGGGTCCAGTGCCATCGGTGCAGACTACTCAGGCGACTGCCGGCCTCAGCCAGCTCAACGGGTCTCGCGGTGCGCCCGGTGTGTATTGCAGTTCGGGCAGTACTTGCGGATGGTCAGCCGGTCAGGATCGTTGCGCCGGTTCTTCTTGGTGATGTAGTTGCGGTGCTTGCACTCCTCGCACGCCAGCGTGATCTTGGGCCGAACGTCAGTGGCGGCCACGGCTGCCTCTCTCTCGCCAAAACGGTCATCAGGTGCAGCTGGGGACTGCTACGGCCAGCACAGGATGCGCCGGACCGGTGGTAGCGGTGGCCGGACTCGAACCGGCGACACAGCGATTATGAGCCGCTTGCTCTTCCGTCTGAGCTACACCGCCGTCAAGGGGACCACGCCGCCCTCAACCGGACGACCCCCTCCCACGAGCCCCAATACGGAATCGAACCGTAGACCTTCTCCTTACCATGGAGACGCTCTGCCGTCTGAGCTATTGGGGCAGTGTTTTTCTCGGCGTTCGCTACCAGCTCAAGTGAGTGTAGCGAGAGCAATCGTACACAACCTCGGGTGCCCGGCTTCGGGGCGGTCGGTGACACCACCAGCAGCCCTGGGCGGCGCCGGCCAGAAACTCAGCGGCTACCGGACCAGGGTGAGCACCGCCTCGTCACACACTCCGGGAGCGACGACGGTCCGGGCAGCCAACCAGGCGTCGAACCTCTCCGGCTCGAGCGGGCAGGAAAACAGGAAACCCTGCGCGACGTCGCAGCCCATGTCGACCAGCTGGTCCCGGGTGGCATCCTGCTCGACGCCCTCCGCGACAACGATCAACCCCAACGAGTGGCCGAGCTCGATGATGGCCCGGACCACCGCAAGGTCACCGAGGTCACTGGCCAGCCCCAGCACGAAACTCTTGTCAATCTTGACCTCATTGACCGGAAGACGCCGCAGGTAGGCCAGCGACGAATACCCGGTACCGAAGTCATCCACCGCGATGCGGATGCCCAGCTCGTGCAGCCTGCGCAGCACCGGCAGCATGAGCTCCGGATCACTCATCACCGCCGACTCGGTGACCTCGAAACTCAGAAGCGTCGCGGGCACTCGGTGTCGGGTCAGCGCATTGGTCACCCGGTAGGGGAACTCGGTGTCGGCCAAGTTGCGTACCGAGAGGTTGACCGCGACCGACAATGACAGCCCACGGTCCAGCCAGATACGGCACTGCGCCAGGGAACGGTTGAGCACGTAGTCGGTGAGCGGGCCGATCAGACCGGTGGTCTCCACGAGGGTGACGAACTCCTCCGGATCGACCATCCCAAATTCCGGATGGTGCCACCGCACCAGCACCTCCACCCCGATCACCTGACGAGTCGACAACTCCAGTTGCGGCTGGAAGTGCACATCGACCTGCCCGGTGTCCAGCGCCTGTCGGAACTGGGTGACCAGCTGAAATCGGCGCAGCAGGAGCTGGCCCATGCTGGGCAGGTAGCTGCGCACCGCCTCATCGGCGCCACGCGCGGCGCGCAAGGCTACGTCAGCTCGCTGCAGGAGGGTGTCCGCATCCCGGGTGGGCTCAATCCCGGTCAACGCCACGCCGACCACCGCGGTGCACTCCACCGCGAGCCGGTCGACCCGGTAGGGCTCACTCAGCGCGGCATGCAGCTGCTCGGCCATGTGCCGTGCCCGTTGCGCGTCGACGTCGACCAGCAGTGCGGCGAAGGTGTCCCCCTCCAGCCGGGCGGTGAGCGCCTGGTCCGGCAGGATGCGGCGAAGCCGCTCACCCGCACCGAGGACAACTCGGTCACCCCAGGCGTGACCCAGCGCGTCGTTGACCGAGGACAGCAGACCCAGCTCAATGACGAGCACGGCACACGGCAGCAAATCCCGGCACAGCACCTCAGTCGCGGCCTCTCGAAAACCGAGCCGATTCCGTAGGTCCGTGAGGTTGTCGTGGTAGGCGTCGTGTCGCAGCTGGGCAAGCAGCCGGCAGTTGTCCAGGGCGGTGGTGAGGTGACAGGCCAGCGTCTCGACCAGCCGCACGTCAGCTTTCCCGAAACCGTGCAGCTGGCTGTGCCGATCGTGCACCTCGATGACACCGAGGAGGTGACGGGCACCCCGCAGCGGTGCCACGAGCATCTCGGACGCTGCCCTGAGACGCAACGCACCAGTAATGCCGGGGTCCGAACTGCTGTCCGCCAGGCGCAGCACCTGCGCGGCCCCGCCCGACGGATCGGCGAGCAACACGGCAGTAACGTCGCGTGGGGACAGCGGATGGGGCAGTGGCAGACCGGCGACCACCGTGTGCAACCCGCCTCGGACCGGTATCCGGTGCAGCACGACACGGGTGGCGTTGAGCTGCTCACGGGCCAGCTCCATGGCTCTACCCCACGCAGCTTCGTCCAGCTCTGGCATGTCCAGCTGGTCCTCATCATCACCCCGCTGGGCGCCGCCTCGTCCGACCACAGCCACCCGCAGGCTGAGGTCGTTGAGCACGCCAAGGTCACGGTGGTCGCGGAGCAGCCAGTAGTAGCCGCGGTACGCCGCGGCCCCAGTCACCACCAGCAAACCCACCAGCAGGGAACCCCACGGCACCCTGCGCACCAGTTCCGCAGCGGTGAGACCGAGCGCGGCATTGAGCAGGCAGATGAGGTAGGCGTGGATCACCGGGCGCGCCCCCTCGCCAGGACGTCGAGGATTCAGCAGCACGATAAAGACCCAGGTCAGCGGGGCGGTGACGGTGTTTACGATGACGAAAGCGGCGAATACGGCGAGCCACTGCGGCAGCCAACCCCAGGCCTGCGTGAACACCAACCGGGCCAGCAGGTCGGTGCACGCGACGGTGAGGGCCGCGTACGAGGCGTTGAACAACAACTTGGACCAGCTGTCACCGCGCCACAACCGAGCGATGACAACAACACCGACGTAGGCTGCCAGCACGATCGAGCCAGGGAGGTACAGCAAGCCGAAGACCAGTGGGATCTCGGTGAGAGTGATCCGGGCTGTGTCGCGGCGGACGTCGACCTCAATGGCCAGGGCTCGGGCAATCCCGAATGCCGCCACCAACCCGAGGCCCTTGAGCAACATCTCAAGACTTGGCTGGACGGTGGTGGTGCCCACCACGGCCGCCACGGCCGCTGCGGCGGCCAGGGTGAGAGCGCTGACGAAGGCACGGGGAGCCACAGCTCGCCCCCGGGAGAGCAAGGCACCCGACGGACGCCATCTCACATACACAGAGGTCATCCGCACCTCCCACCACTCGTCATTCGAGATAAATAGTAACTCGCAGTGAGAGCCTTGTTAACTCACTTGGGCGTAGGTTAGCTGCTTTAGTGGTGAATCGCCACTTGTCGAATCTCCTCAGCAACCAGCGATCGATCGGTGGATGAGTAGCGGCACGACGCCTCAAACTTCAGGTCATCGATCACTATCGCCTGGTAACTGGATTGCCCGCCACTGTCACGCGCCACCGCTCAGGGCAACTGACCCACCGTTCGCGGACGCGGCACCTCACGTCATATCACCCATTCGTGGCACACGTTGGGACGCGTCATGACATGGTGAACCGCCCGCAACACGGTGGTAATGCCCGTCGCGTCACCTGGCGACCTGAGGGCGAGAAGTGGTGTCACGGCCTTCGATGTAAATTTTGACCTTTTTGACCGAAAAGTACCAATCGCGTCTCTACTCGAGCGCCCGGTCTACACCTACCGAGGTGGCCGGCTCCGTGGGCTAAACCCAGGCACCGCCAAGCGGTGGATCAACGGCTATCGCCGCAACGGGCGGGAGTACGAGCCGATCGTGCGTGAGGTGGGAGTGTGAGGGTGTTTGCGTACGTTCCCGTTCGAATGGGCTTACGGAATGCATCCGACAGACGAAGCTCGCGTTCTCGACGCCGAGCCCGAAGGCGTATTCCGGGATCACCAAAACCTGCGGCCCCCGGCTGAACTCACCCGTCATCGCGACCACCGGCATCGTCGCCCGGGAACCCAACACGAACTCCACGCCATCCCCCATACCGGCCTCCTGGTGGGCCGTCTGCAACGGAGACTCACCAGCTTCTCCGCCGCCAGCCACCCCATGCCAATAACCCGAGTCCTGGCGCCGGAACAACGCGTAGACGAACCCCTCCTCCTGAGGCCGGAACGGGAAGATCAGAACCTGGAACGCCGCTCCTTGTTGCACCGGAGTTTGCGAGTCATCGAGCCGAACAGCGATCTGCACTGTCATGCGCGAAGCATCCCACTACGTCATGCAGATTGCCCACCGGGATCGCGACCGCCAGCCTGCGGGCCTACCTCTCCGGGCCACGCCAACCGCACCATCAAAGTGATCATCGGGCGTTGAGTGTTCGTTAGCCGAGCTGGTAGGTCGACAGGCATGGTAGGCAGTAGCCGCAGCCGGGTTCGACCATCGCCGCGGGGATCAGCTCCGCTCCACACGGTCAGTTTCCCCACCGTGCTCGGCTGGATCCGGGGTCGCCACCAGCTCAGCCGCGTGCGCCGATGTCGCCCGCTGTGCTGTTCCTGGAAGTCAGCCCCTGACCTCGTGCCCAGATGGTGAGGGTCCGACTAGCCGCCAGGAGCCGATACGGGGCAGCTCGACCGGCGGCCAGCCGGGGTCGTGGTGACGTAAGGAGCTGGTGGGCTCTGGTCGTGGTGCACAGTGCTGCGCCCCCGGTCTATCGTGTGTGGGAGGCGGCGGCCCCGCGCGGTGTTGTCGCCCGAGAAGCGGGGCCGCCGCCCCACACCGCCACTGCGAGCGAGTGACGGTGTCGAGATGACCTTCCCGGCTCCCGACCCGCCCGGAAGGTACGTGATCATGGGAACGTCACGGACGGGAGGGAGAGGATGAGGACTCGATCCCCCTTACGAGCTGTCGGTCCGCACCAGCAGGGTGGTGATCCGGTGTTGCAGGTGCGCGACCTCGTCGAGGTGCTGGTGCGCGGCGGCGTAACGGGACAGCTCACGCAGGCGGTCGGTGGTGGTACGGAAGCGGATCATGTCGGCGGTGTCCAGGCCTCCTGTCCGATGATGGCGGCCTGGAGCGGGTCGCCGGTGACCATCGTCAGACTGGCCAGTTTGGTCAGGCACAGTGCTCGGGGACGGGCATAGCCGGTGAGTCCGCCGATTGCCGTCGTGAGCCGGTCAGTGGCCGCACCGGGGTCGTGACCCAGGATCCCCAGGGTGAACCGGGACCCCCCAGTGCGCAGGGCATGGACAGCGGGGTTGTGGAAGACGGCCAGGAAGGGTGGTCGTTGGCCGGGGTGGACTGGGCGAAGTGGTCATCGGCGGTGCCGATCGCGGTCAAGGTCTCCTGAACTCGGCGCATCGTGGCCAGCGCACTGGCCCGGTCGGTGTGCAGGGTCGACCGTTGGGTCGCGGTGAGCCGGTCCGCGCGGACCAGGGCCTGTTCCGCCAGGGTGAGTGCCTCATCAGGCTGCCCAGTCTGGATCGCGTGCACCACCATGTGTCCCAGGACCTCGGCGCGCAGATGCCAGTCGCCGTTCTCCTCGTCCTCGGCGCAGTCCAGTGCGAAACGGTAGATCCGGCGGGCCTCCCCATCGGCACCGGCGTCCATGGCGATGTACCCGGCGGTGTTGGCGAGATCGATGACCGCGGCGAACAGCGCGGGGCGCAGCCGGGCCGGGCA
Source organism: Pseudonocardiaceae bacterium (assembly GCA_050699575.1). GTDB lineage: Bacteria > Actinomycetota > Actinomycetes > Mycobacteriales > Pseudonocardiaceae. The sequence continues at coordinate 55,334 of JBOHFG010000101.1, read as the reverse complement.
CAGAGCGTCGAGCAGCCCGGCCGACCAGTGCAGCTGGCCCAGCACGGCATCCCAGGCCATTCCACCGCCGTAGCTGAGGCTCCAGTCCTGGAACACCAGCTTGGCCGGTCCGGGTCTGCTCGATGTCGGTCGCACCGACCCACCGGGGCCGGGAAGGTCGGGGCGGGCTCGAGGCCTCCAGCAGCGCTGCCACCGGTCCCAGGGCGCCCGCGCCCAGGGCTGTGCGGCGGCGCAGAAGCCGTTGATGGTCCACGTCATCCAGTCTTACCACCCACCGGCGGGCACGGGCGTTGACAAATCCCAGCGCGGCATCAGTGGGCGCACCCAGGATCTCCCGGAGGGCCTCCCGGTACACCTCAGCTGGCCAGCGGATGAGCCCACGCTCAAGCTTGCCGATGTAATTCGCCGTGGCCACCACTACCTTCTTGTTGTGGTGGTCCCACACCCAGGTGTTGACCAGCTCAGCGAGCTTTTGCCGTGACAGGCTATCGCCCAGGTAGGTGTCGGGTGAGGGAGCAACGAGACCTCGCGCTCGACCAGCGCGATGGACCTGCTCGATGACCTGTCACGGTGCGTACGTGCCGAAATCCTGCGTGTACGTAATAGCGGTGCAGGCCGTGGCTTGGCGGCCAGCTTGGCCGATGTGGGACGCGGGGTCGAGCGTCTGAAGGTCAGCTGGGCAGGGCGGACTTGGACGTCCATACCGACCAGGGAATGGTCCAATCGTAGTAGTCGCCGTCTCCGGCAGTCAGCTGCCGGGACGAACCGATGATCTCAACGGGGTCTCCGGGCAAGACCGCATCGAAGACCGCCGCCGCGTTGGCCGGGGAAAGGTTGACGCAACCGTGCGAGACGTTGGTTCTGCCCTGCTGGGCCACCGACCACGGCGCCGCGTGGAGGAACTCGCCATTGTTGGAGATCCGCACGGCCCACCGCGCTTCAACATTCTTGTAGTGATACTTGGGGTTGGTCATGTAGAACACCGGGTACTTGCTCAGCACGACATGAGTGCCGCTGTGGGTCGCTCGGCCGGGGTCGGAGTCCAACCCATAACTGGCTGGATAGTCGGCAACCCGAATCCCGTTGACATAGGCCATCAACCGGTGCGTGCGGGTATCACCTCGCAACACGTAGGACCGGCCGATGGTAAAGGTGGACGTGATGTCCGCACGGCCGAAATCGCCGCCACCCATGGCTAACCCGTAGAGCTTCGCGGTCACCGTAATCTTGGTGTTGGGCGCGAAATAAGCCTTGGGACGCCAGTGCACCGTCGCGTCATCCAACCACGCCCAGGACCCTTCGGTAGGCACCGAGAGCTGCACCGACAGAGATTTTTGCACGGCAGCCTTGTCGATAACCGTGGAACTGAAGGCCAGCACAATCGGCATGGCGACGCCGTAGGTGGCGTTGTCGGCAACGTTGAACTGTCCACCGATCAGCCGCACAGGGACGACTGTCCGGAACGAGCCGGTAATCGCGCGGGGTAGGTGGTCAATTCCGGTGGCGGTACCGGACCAAGTGTAGGTCTTGGCGTAACCCAGGGGCTCCGTGGTCACCCAGCTGCTCCGGTCCGTGGAGAGCTGGCCGGCCACCAGTTTGCCTTCCGGATTGGTCAGCGATACCGCGTCAAGCACGCCATAGTTGACCGAGACCCGCACGGGCGCGGTCGGGAGGACATCGGTAGCTCCGTCCCTTGGCTGCGTCACGACTTGCGGCGACACGATCGGGACCACCGGGACTTCCGGCCCAGCTGACTGCGCCCACTCCGCCGACCACAGCGGCACCTGACCGTGCGCCGTCGAGGTAAGCAAGACCGTGGCGCAGGGCGTGAGCACCACCGTCACCGCCACCATCCAGCCCAGCAAACGCCGACCACGTGACCTACCTGCCCCTGCCACACCCACCCCCACCGCTGCCGTCCCGACTCAAGAACGACGCACCAGTCGGCGCGGTGTGCCTCAGCCCGTATTGCGCATCCCGGCAGCTATTCCGTTGACGGTCCGCAGCAAGGCACGACGCAGATCTGGGTCGGGCTCGTCCACCGCACGACACCGGGCCAGCAGCGAGATCTGGAGGTGATGCAGCGGTTCGAGGTAGGAGGCTCGAACCTGCAGGGTGTGACGCAACAGGTGGTGCCGGGCCAGCAGGGTCGAGCCGCCGGTGAGCCGCAGTACCTCACGCTTGGTCAAGTCATACTCGCTGATGATGGTGGTGAACAGCGGCTGCAAGCTGGGTTCGACGAGGGCCGAGACGTAGCACTCCGCAATCCGCAGGTCAGTCTTGGCCAGCGTCATCTCTACATTCCCCAGCAGGTTGGTGAAAAATGCCCAGTCCCGCATCTCCTCAAGCACCGGGGCGAGCCCAGCGTCACGCGCGGCCCGCAGGCCGCTGCCGAGCCCGTACCAACCGGGCACGACCATCCGGGTCTGGGTCCACCCGAACACCCACGGGATCGCCCGCAGCCCGTCCAGCGTGATCTTTCCACTGCCCGGTCGCCGCATCGGTCGGGATCCGACATTGAGCCAGCTCAGCTGGTCCACCGGGGTGGCGACAGAGAAGAACTCGCTGAGCCCGGGGAGGTCGACGAAGTCGCGATAGGCCGTCTGGGCGGCCAAGCTGACCAGGTCCATCGCCTCGTCCCACCGGTCGAGCACCTCCGGCGCCACTCGGGAGGTCTGGTGCAGCAAGGTGGCCTCCAGCACCGCAGCGAGGAGGATCTCCAGGTGGTCGTGGGCCAGCACGCTCAGTGAGTATCTGTCCGAGATGACCTCGCCCTGCTCGGTCACCTTCAGCGTCGCGTCGACCGTGCCGTACGGGGAGGCCGCCACCGCCTCCCCAGCTGGCCCGCCTCCCCGGCCGACCGAGCCGCCGCGGCCGTGGAACAGGCGCAGCCGCACCCCGTGCGCGGCGGCGGTGTCACGCAGCTGGCGCTGCGCCCGGTGGATGACCCACTGGGCGGTCGTGATACCGGCGTCTTTGTTGGAGTCGGAGTACCCGAGCATCACCTCTTGCAGATCTCCGCGGGCTCGGACCAGCTGACGGTAGGAGGGATCCCGCAGCATCCCGTCGAGCAGCTCACCAGCACGGCACAGCTCGGTGGCCGTCTCGAACAGCGGCACGAAATCTACCGTGCACGTGCACCCCACGCCGGCCGGTGCCAGAGTGATCAGACCGGCTTCCCGGGCCAGCACCACCGCAGCCAGCACGTCGTCCACGCCCTTGGTCATCGAGACGATGTACGTGCTGGCCGCTGGCTCGCCGAAGCTCTGCTGAGCGGACCGGATCGTGTCGAAGATGGCGAGCACGTCCGCCGCTGCTGGTGGCAGCTCAGCGGAGCGGGCGGTCAGCGGCCGCCGTCCGGCCAGCTCGCGGGACAGCAGCGCCGCCCGCGCCCCGCGGTCGAGCTCGGCGTAGGGCGTCGCGAGCTCACCGAGCGGGTCGTAGAGCGCCGCGAGGGCGGCGTGGTGCCGCTCGGCGTGCTCGCGCACGTCGAGCGCCGCGAGGTGCAAGCCCAGCGCTCGGACGCTGCGCAGCGTCCTGGCCAGGGTGCCCTCGGCGATGCGTTCCCCGAGATGCCCGCGCAGCGAGGCGTCCATCACCTCCAGGTCGGCGAGGTAGGACTGCGCCCCCAGGTAGTCCCGTCCCGGCTGGTGTGAGACGCCGTCGCGAATCCGCTGCTGGGTTCGGGTCAGGCGGGCGTGGATGTAGGAGCACTTCAACCGGTAGGGCTCGTCGGCATTGCGCCGGATGTAGTGGTCATGGACCTCGGGCAGCAGACGCCGGTCATGAGCGAGGCTGCACCGCAGTCCCTCGGAGACGCCAACCACGCGGGTGGACACGCTCAGCTCCTGGACGAGCTGGTTGACCAGCGCCAGCTGGATGTTCAGCGCCCGGTCCGCATAGAGCCGTAAAACATCAAGGGTGACTTGCGGTGAGACGTGAGGGTTGCCGTCGCGGTCGCCCCCGACCCAGCAGCCGAGCACCACCGGACGGGACTGTGGGGGCAGCACGAACGAGGCGCGGGCGAGCTCGTCCTCGAAGTCCTCGAGCAGGTCCGGCACCGCGTGAGTACCGAGCTGCTCGAGGTAGTAGGCGACCGCACGGGCCTCGTCGAGAACCGTGGGCCGGCCGGGCCGGATCTCGTCGGTCTGCCACAGCAGGTCGACCAGCCGCGCGAGCTGCCGGGGTAACTGCTCCTCGGGCAGGTTCTGGCCGAGGACGTCGGCCACCTGCCGCAGGATGCCCTGCACTGACGCGCGGGACACCTCGGTCGGGTGCGCGGTGAACACCGGCCGCAGCTCCATCCGCGCCAGCACCGCGGCGACCTCAGCCCGGTCGACGTCCCGGGCCAGCCGGTCCACCACCGCGCGCAACGGGCCGCGCCGCCCGCCGACCTGAGCGCGCTGCTCGCGGGATCGGTGCAGCTGTTCGGCCACGTTGGCGAGCTGGAAGTACGTCGAGAACGCCCGGGCCAACTGGACTGCCGTGCCAACGTCCAGCGTGGACAGCAGCGACCTGATCTCCGCGACGCCCTCCCGTTGGGCCGCGCGGCCCAGCCCCCGTACCTGTTCGACCAGTTTGAGCAGTTCTTCGCCACCTTGGCGGATCAAGGTCTCGCCGAGCAGCGTCGACAGCAGGCGAATGTCGGCTCGCAGTGCCTGATACTGCGATTCCGAGACGACGCCGGCCTGAGCGGCCATCGAGTCCAGGCGCTTGCCCGGTTCGGCACTCACGTCCTGCCGAGCTGTCACGGGTTCCCCGCATCCCACGCCGTCGAGCAGGTCAGACCAGGCTGAAAGCAGATGGTCACACGCCGGGGTCAGCAATCCCAAGCACAGCCGCACAAGCTTTTCCCGTTGTTAACAGCACCTAGCCGGCTAGCATCGATCGGGTGAATCCGGGACAGGACGTGGTCGTGATCGGCGGCGGGATCGCCGGCGTCTCGATTGCCTACGAGCTCGCCGCGCACCGCCGGGTCACCGTGCTGGAGACCGAAACCAGCTTGGCCACCCATTCCACCGGGCGCTCGGCCGCCACGTACGTGCCGGGCCACGGTGAACCGCTGGTGCGGGCCCTGATCAACGCGAGTCGCCCCCGGTTCGCCGAGCTGGCCGAGGAACTCGGCGCGCCCGTGTTGCTGCGCCCCCGTCCGGTGCTCTGGGCAGCCTTCGACGACGCTGGTGAACAGGCGCTGCGGGCCGTGCTGGCAGAGCAGGCGGGTGAGCCGGACGCCCCGGTCGAGCTGTCATTGGCGGAGTCGCTTGCCCGATGCCCAGCGCTGCGCCGGGACATGCTGCGCGCCGCGGCAGTCACCGACAACGCGGGGGATCTCGACGTCATGGCGTTGCATCAGGCCTACGTCCGCGGGTTGCGCCGGCGCGGCGGCGGTGTGCGGGTGGCGGCACCGGTCACCAGGTTGACCGCAGTTCCCGGTGGTTGGCGGGTGCACTGCGGGGCGCACGACGTGCTCCACGCCCCCGACGTCGTGGACGCGGCCGGCGCCTGGGTCGATCTCGTTGCGGCCCTGGCCGGGGTACGCCGGCTGGGTCTTCGCCCACTGCGCCGCACGATCGTCATCGCGCGGGTACCGGACCCGGCCCGGCTCCGCACCCCGAGCGGCGGCCCACTACCGATGGTGGTCGAGGCGCGGGAGGGGTGCTACTTCAAGACGGAGGGGGCGCACCTGCTGCTCTCCCCCGGCGACGAGACACCCGTCGAGCCGGGGGACGCGCGGCCCGACCCGCTCGAGGTGGCAGCCGCGCTGGAGCGGGTCGAGGCAGTCACCGGGCTGGGACTGCGCTCGGTACACAGCTGCTGGTCGGGACTGCGCTCGTTCGTCGCCGATCGGGCTCCGGTGGTCGGCGCCTGGCCGCAGCATCCCGGCTTCCATTTCTTCGCCGGCCAGGGCGGCTCCGGCATCGAGACGGCCCCGGCGTTGGCAGCACTAGGTGCGGCGATCATCCTCGGCGACTCGCCACCGCCCGACATTCCACTCGACCCCACAGCACTCGCGCCCACCCGACTGACCTGATACCTGGTATAAATCCGCGAGCTGCTGACGGGTCTCGATCACCACCCGGGGCGGCCACTGCGTCACTCGATGCGAGGGCCCCACCCGGGGGGCGGGTGGAGCCCTCATTGGTCGTGATCAGTCGAACTCGCCGAGCGCACTATTCTCGATCATCCCATCAGCTCCCTTAGCATCCCAACGGGGGCTCAGCCGCGCACTGGGCGTAGAAATCAGCCCGCAGGCCCAGCACCACCAGCGCGGTCGACGCGGCGGCCGCGCTCAGCGCGTCGAGGAATGCCCGCCGTTCTTGGGGATCATCGCAGAGGGTGAACACTTCTTCGAACTGGTCAACCACCAGGATCAGGCGGCCAGTGGCCGGCTCACGTCGGGCGTGGCGGGACAGCACCGCATCGGCCACCGCGCTCAGCTCGGCCGGGTCAGCAGCCAATCGGGCACCGAGGGTGCCCGTCGGGTCGCCGGCCAGCGGGGAAAGTCGGCTGGCCAGGGTGGCGATCGGGTGGGCCCCAGGGGTCAGGACCACCCGCGGCCAGTCCCGGGACCCCGGTAGGGCGGGCAGGCCCTGCTCTTCCAGCGCGGGGATCAGGCCGGCGCGCAGCAGTGCCGGCCGGGGTCTGCCGGGCGCCGATGGCTGGTACGCCGGGTTAGGTGCGAGCGCCAGCTCACCGGTGAACGCCGTATAGCGCTCCCCAGCCGGGGCAAGCGCCAATTCCTCCGGGGCAGCCGAGGCCAGCAGGTAGCCACCTGAGGAGCGGGTGGCGGCGAAATCACCGAAATCGGCCGGTTGGGGCGAGCTGGTGGCCCGTCCGGAAAAACAACAATCGAGCAGCACGATCACCGACCGCGCCCGGCTGTTGGCCAGCTCTGCCTGCAACGTCGCATACGGCAGGGCCGTGTAGCCCAGCCCGTCACGCAGGTGGTCGGTGGCCTGGGTCGCCAAGTACAGTTCACCGCGAACGTCAAGCAGGCCGTGCCCCAGGTAACAGACCACCAGCACATCCTCGGCTGCTGCCACAGCTGCGGTCAGCACCCGGCCGAGCATCAGCGGGTGCGCTGGGTCGACCAGCGTGTGCACCTGGCCAGGTTGTGCCCCGCAGCACTCCACCATGGTAGTGGCCAGGTCGGTGACCGTGGCGAACACCATCGGTAGGTCCGGGAGCTCCGAACCAGCCGTGTGCTGGCCGGTCCCCACCAACAGGACGCGCACACCAGGGCCGGTCAGTACCCCCATTCGTGGCTATTTTCCCACACCAGTGCCGTCCAGCGTCGCCTCAAGCTGGGTGATCACCGAGCGGACCTCCTCAGTGGTCAATCCCCGAACGTGATCAGCACTGAGAGTGATCTGCGAGCCGTCGGGGTGGGTCACATTCACCGACACCTTCCCACTTTGGCGCCGGATCCAGGAAATCAACACACTGGCCACTGCGGTCGCCACCCCGCCTTGCCCAAGAGCGACCATGAGCACATCGGCCACCGACCCCATCGTGCCGGGCTGCGGGACTGTGACCACCGGCCGCACCCTCCCCCGCAGCTCATCGTGACTCGCCAGCCACGCCTCCAGCGACCGCATCCCGGCGGTCGCATGGTCCCCCACCACAGTAAGCCCGACCTCCATGAGCTACCCCCTACCTTGGTCGGCGGGTGCGGCGCCAGAATGACTTGTGCGGGGTCAGCGGACGAGCTGCCCGGAGATATCGACGTCGAGGTCGGCCCAGACGGCGTCCGCGGTATCCAGCACGACCCTGCTCATTGACGGTAACCTCACCACGAGGGGATACTGCGCAGGTGTCACACTGTAAGCATAGGTGACTCACGCCAGCGTGTGTCGACACACGCCCGAAGTTCGGGCCCACTACTCTCGTGACATTGAGCCACACGTCTCTCCCGAGGGGCCCTCCGCCGAGCAGGTGCGCAGCCAATCCGGTCGGCTGATGATCTCGCCTGCGACGAGAACTGAGACACCCCGTTGTTCACGGACCACGACCCGACTAGGATAGGATGCGAAGGGGGCGATGGGAATTCTCCGAAAATATCGTAAACTTCAGTCCCGAATTTTAGGACGAGGCCGTGTGACTGGCGATCGAGAACTCACGTTCGACCGCCCAGATTCCGAACACAGATCCACATCCTCGCGGTGGCGTTGACCCCACAGGGCAAAGATTCTGCGACTATGCAGATGCGGATGGGCCTTGTGATCGGATCGCGACGTGGGCGTGCGGGGTGCGCTGGGTGACGTCCGAGGGCAGCCTGATACCTGTGCTGACCTGAAGCGTCGCTCACCACCCACAACTAGAGGAAAGGCACACCTTGACTGATCACGTAACACCGCACAACCAGGACGACGGGTTGTTCCGCGCGGCTGGGCAGACAGATGAGCGAGAGCTGGACGTCACTGACGTGCGGCCAGTGACGCGACCGTCCCGAGATCTGTTCCCCCACGCGGTTCACGAAGCTGCGGAACACCAGCGTCCGGCTACCCAGCGCGATGAGGCAGCGATGCGGTCGCTGCGGTTTCCCTTCGACAAAGACGGCTGTTGATAGCTGCCGTCACAGTAGCGGCTACTCCGCTGGGTTGAGGTTGCCTGGACGCGTGACACCGAGGGTGAGGACCATGGTGAGGCCGCCGCCAGGGGTTTCCTCGGGGGTGAGGCTGCCGTGCATGGCTTCGGCCAGCCCGCGGGACAGTGCGAGGCCGAGGCCGACGCCGGCGGTGTTGTCGCGGTCCCCGAGCCGCTGGAACGGGACGAAGATGGTGTCCCAGGCCTCAGGTGGAACGCCTGGTCCGCGGTCGATGACGCGGAGCTCGACCCGGTCGCCGAGCGCGCTGGCGGTGATCAGCACCGGGGTGGCCGGCGGGGTGTGCTGGATCGCATTGGTGACCAGGTTGACGATGACCCGCTGGAGCAGACCAGGATCGGCGATCACCTCGGGGAGGTCGCTGGGCACCTCGAGCTGGACGGCCTGAGTGTGGGCGTCGAGATCGTCCAGGGCGAGCGGGATGACCTCCTCGAGTGCCAACGAGCAACGGAGCATGGGCAGCGCGCCGGTCTGCAGCCGGCTGGTGTCCAGCAGGTTGGTGACCAGCGTGATGAGCCGGTCGAGGGACTCCTCGGCGGTGGCGAGCAGTTCGCCCTCGTCCTCGACTGACCAGGTGATATTTGGATCGCGCAGGCTGCTCAGGGCGGCTTTGGCCGAGGCGAGTGGGGTGCGCAGGTCGTGGCTGACCGCGGCGAGCAGCGCGGTGCGGAACCGGTCGACCTCGGCGAGCGGGGCGGCTTGGGCGGCTGTATCGCTGAGCCGCCGCTGTTCCAGAGCGGTGGCCGCGCGGGCGGCGAAGGCGGCCAGCACCCGCTGGTCAGCGGCGGGCAGGGCCCGTCCGCGCAGGGCCAGCACGGCGGTCTGTCCGGCCGGGACGGTGATGTCCGCGGCGTCGGGAGAGGCACAGGGGTTGAGCCCGGAGCAGGCGACGACACTCCACGCGCCGGCTTCGCCGGGGATGGGGGTGTCCACGTCGCGGTGCAGCAGCGCGGCGGAGTCCATACCGAAGGTTTCCCGTAACGTGCCGAGCAGGGTAAGCAGCGCGTTATCGCCGTGGAGCACGCTGCTGGCCAGCGCTAACAGGGTTTCTGCTTCGGCGGTGGCGCGGGCGGCTTGACGGGTGCGGCGGGCTGCAAGGTCGACCACGGAGCTGACGGCGGCGGCCACGACGAGAAAAACGGCGAGCGCCACGATGTTGGTGGACTGGGCGATGGTGAAGCTGTACAGCGGCGGGGTGAAGTAGTAGTTGATCAGCAGGGACGCGGTGAGTGCGGCCACCAGCGCCGGGTACAGGCCGCCGATGAGGGCGACGGTGACGACCGTGACGAGGTAGCACAGGATCTGGCTGGGCAGGCTGAGGCCGGCCCGTAAATGGGCGAGCCCGACGGTGAGCAGCGGGAGCGCCACCACGGCGGTAAGCCCGCCCGCAAGGCGCCGGCGCAGAGACAGCGCACCGCGCAGCACGGGCAGCCGGCGTCCGTGGGCGGCTCGCTCGTGGGTGACCAGGTGCACGTCGATGTCACCGGACAGACGCGTCACGGTCGCGCCGATCCCCGCGCCGGTGAGCAGCTGGGTGAGGCGGTTGCGGCGGCTGACGCCGAGGACGAGCTGGGTGGTGTTCTCGGCCCGCGCGAAGTCCAGCAAGGCGGTGGGGATGTCGTCGCCGATGACGGTGTGGTACGTGCCGCCGAGGGACTCCACCAGCTGTTTCTGCTCAGCAAGCGCGGTTTGCGAGGAACCTGCCAGCCCATCGCTGGAGGTGACGTGCACCGCGAGGAGGTCTCCGGCGCCGGTGCGCACGGCGATCCGAGCCGCCCGCCGGATCAAGGTGGCGCCTTCCGGGCCGCCGGTCAGGGCCACCACGACACGTTCCCTGATCTCCCAGGTATCAGAGATCTGGTGCTGGTTGCGGTAGCGCTGCAACCCCTCCTCGACCTGGTCGGCCAGCCAGAGCAGGGCCAGCTCCCGCAACGCGGTGAGGTTACCGGTGCGGAAGTAGTTGGCCAGGGCGGCATCCACCCGGTCCGGGGCGTAGATGTTGCCGTGGGCCATCCGCCGGCGCAGCGCCTCGGGAGTGGAGTCGACCAACTCGATCTGGTCAGCGGCCCGAACCACGGCATCGGGCACCGTCTCTCGCTGGGGAATGCCGGTGATCCGCGCCACCACGTCGTTGAGCGACTCCAGATGCTGGATGTTGACGGTGGTGATGACGGTGATGCCGGCCTCGAGGAGCTCCTCGATGTCCTGCCACCGCTTAGTGTGCCGGCCGCCGGGGACGTTGGTGTGGGCCAGCTCGTCGACCAGCGCCACCTGCGGTCGACGCGCCAGCACGGCATCGAGATCCAGCTCGGTGAGCTCGATATCCCGGTATGCGCGGCGCACCCGGGGCACGATCTCCAGCCCGGCGAGCTGCTCCTCGGTGCGCCGCCGGCCATGGCACTCGACAAAGCCCGCCACCACGTCGGTGCCTCGCTCGGCCCGACGGTGGCCCTCACCGAGCATGGCGAAGGTCTTCCCCACCCCTGGTGCAGCACCCAGGTACACCCGCAGCTGCCCCCGTCGACCCGTCATCCCCGCTAACCCCGACATCTCAGGGCCGGTACCGGTAGCCATAGCCCGGTTCGGTGAGCAGGTGCCGGGGGCGCGAGGGCTCGGGTTCCAGCTTGCCGCGCAACCGGGACAGGTAGAACCGCAGGTAATTGGTCTCGCGCTGATAGCCCGGCCCCCACACCTGGGCCAGCAGTTGCCGGGAGTCGACCAGTTTCCCGGCGTTGCGCAGCAACACCTCCAGCAGGTGCCACTCGGTGCGGGTCAGGTGCACCGTATCCGCGCCGGTCGGGGACGCTTCGGGACGGCTGACGGTGTGCGTCGTGAGGTCCACCACCCAATCCCCGATGGGGTACCTCGTCACCGGTTCGGGGTTGTCGTGCCGGCGCAGGGCAGCCCGGATCCGGGCGTGCAGCTCGTCCAGGGAGAAGGGCTTGGTGACGTAGTCGTCGGCCCCCCGGTCCAACGCGCCGATCTTGTCCGCGGAGCCGGTACGGCCGGACAGCACGATGATCGGCACGTTGGTCCAGCCACGGAGCCCGCAGATGACCTCGATGCCCCCGAAGTCGGGCAGCCCCAGGTCGAGGATCACCAGGTCGGGCGGCGTGCGGGCGGCGGCCGCCAGCGCGGTGGATCCGGTGGTGGCGGTATCCACCTCGTAGTGCCGACCGCGCAGGTCGATGCTCAGCGCCCGCAGCAGCTGAGGTTCATCATCGACGATGAGCACCCGAGCCATGGTCATCTGGCACCGCCGAGTGCCAGGTTCAGCTCGACCACGTTCACCCGGGGTTCGCCCAGGATCCCGAGAATCCGGTGCTGGATGTGGTCGGTCACGAGCGCCTGGACCGCTGCCGGGTCGAGGCCGCGAGCGTGGGCAACCCGGTTGACCTGCTCGTCGGCGTAGGCCGGTGAGATGTCGGGGTCCAGGCCCGAGGCGCTGGCGGTGACCGCATCCGGCGCAACGTCGCCCGGGGCGACGCCATCGAAGGCGGCGGTCGCGGCGCGCCGGTCGTTGATCTTCTTGATCAGGTCAGTGTTCGTGGGTCCCAGGTTGGACGCGGCAGAGCTCGACGGGCCGGCAGCGGCAGACGGGCGGGGTTGAAACCACTGCGGTAGGGGGTTGCCCTGGGCATCGACGAACGGCTGGCCGAGCAGGCTGGAACCCACCGGGCGGCCGGCGTAGTGCACGAGGGAGCCGTTGGCCTGTCCCGGCAAGATGAGCTGGGCGATGCCGGTGATGGCCAGAGGGTAGACAATGCCGACGATAACGGTGAGCACCAGCAGCACCCGGAGCGCGGCGAGGTGCTGGCGGACCGGGGTGGGCAGGCGGGTTGCGATGATCATAATTGTCACCCGATTCCGGGAATGAACTGGATGATCAGGTCGATCAGCTTGATCCCGATGAAGGGCAGGATGAACCCGCCCACCCCGTAGATCAGCAGGTTGCGGCGCAGCAGCGTCGAGGCCGACGACGGGCGGTGGCGGACCCCTCGCAGGGCCAGCGGGATCAACGCCACGATGATCAACGCGTTGAAGATGACCGCCGAGGTGATCGCCGAGGTCGGGCTGTGCAGACTCATGATGTTCAACTGGCCGAGCCCAGGGTAGACCGAGACGAACATGGCCGGGATGATCGCGAAGTACTTGGCGACGTCGTTGGCAATCGAGAAGGTGGTCAACGCGCCTCGGGTGATGAGCAGTTGCTTGCCGATCTGGACGATCTCGATGAGCTTGGTCGGGTTGGAGTCCAGATCCACCATGTTGCCGGCTTCTTTGGCCGCCGAGGTGCCGGTATTCATCGCCACCCCGACGTCGGCCTGGGCCAGCGCCGGGGCATCGTTGGTACCATCCCCGGTCATCGCGACGAGTTTGCCGCCCTGCTGCTCTCTGATGATCAACTCCATCTTGTCCTCGGGGGTGGCTTCGGCGAGGAAGTCATCGACACCGGCCTCCTCGGCGATCGCTCTCGCGGTGCGCGGGTTGTCTCCGGTGATCATGATGGTGCGGATGCCCATGGCGCGGAGCTCGGCGAACCGTTCGGCAATGCCGGCTTTGACAACGTCCTTGAGGTGGACCACACCCAACGCCCGGGCGGTACCGTTGAGCCGCTGGGCCACGACCAGCGGGGTGCCCCCGGAAGCGGAGATCGCGTCGACCACCCCGGTCAGCTCGGGGGTCGGGCCGCCGCCGTGTCCGTGGATCCACTCTCGCACCGCGCTCGCGGCTCCCTTGCGGACCTGGTGGTCATCGGCCAAGTCCACCCCGCTCATCCTGGTCTGGGCGGTGAACTCCACGAACGTGGCGCCGGTGAGCTCACTTGTGGGGCGTTCCGGCAGGCGGTGGGCGGAGGTGGCCAGCACCACGATGCTGCGGCCCTCCGGGGTCTCGTCAACGAGGCTGGCCAGCTGCGCGGCGTCAGCGAGCTGATCGGACGTCACCCCGGGCAGGGGCACGAACTCGGTGGCCTGCCGGTTGCCCAGGGTGATCGTGCCAGTCTTGTCCAGCAACAGGGTGGTGACGTCGCCGGCGGCTTCCACCGCGCGACCCGACATCGCCAGCACGTTGCGCTGCACCAACCGGTCCATGCCCGCGATGCCGATGGCCGACAGCAGGGCGCCGATGGTGGTGGGAATGAGCGCAACCAGCAGGGCGACCAGGACGACGATACTCTGCTCGGCCCCGGAATAGCGGGCCATCGGCTGCAAGGTGACCACCGCGAGCAGGAAAATGATGGTCAACGAGGCCAGCAGGATGTTCAGCGCGATCTCGTTGGGCGTCTTGCGCCGCGCCGCGCCCTCTACCAGCGCGATCATGCGGTCGATGAAGGTCTCTCCCGGCCGGGATGTGATCCGCACCACGATGCGGTCGGAGAGCACCGTGGTGCCTCCGGTGACCGCGCAACGGTCACCGCCAGACTCGCGGATCACCGGAGCGGACTCGCCGGTGATGGCCGACTCGTCCACGCTGGCGATACCCGCTACGACATCACCGTCACCGGGGATGATCTGCCCGGCCACCACGACCACGTGGTCACCCAGCCGCAGCGCCGCGCCCGGGACCTCCTCCTCGACGGCCCGGCCCGGTTCGTCGGGACGCCAGCCGACCAGGCGTCGCGCCGTGGTCTCACGTCGGGTGCGGCGCAGGGTCTCGGCCTGGGCCTTGCCTCGGCCCTCGGCGACCGCCTCGGCGAGGTTGGCGAATACCACCGTGAGCCACAACCACACCGCGATCACCCAGGCAAACACGCTGGGGCTGCGAATGGCCGACAGCGTGGTCAGTGCGCTGCCGACCTCGACCACGAACATGACCGGGTTGCGGAACTGAACCCGGGGATCGAGCTTGCGCAGCGCGTCCGGGATACAGCGCATCACCGCAACCCCTCCGCGATCGGGCCCAGCGCCAGCGCCGGGAAGTAGGTGAGACCCACCACAATGAAGATCACACCCAGCAGCAGCGCGGCGAACAGCGGCCGGTGGGTGGGCAACGTGCCGGCTGAGGCCGGGACCTGTCGCTGCCGCGCCAGCGATCCGGCCAGCGCCAACACGAAGATCATCGGAACGAATCGGCTGAGCAACATCACCACGCCGAGCACCGAGTTGTACCACACGGTGTTCACCGCCAGGCCGCCGAACGCGGAACCGTTGTTGTTACTCGCCGAGGTGAACGCGTACAGCACCTCGGACAGGCCGTGCGGGCCGGGGTTGGCGATCGACGCCCGCTCCCCGGCCAGCGCGATCGCCACGGCCGTGCCGGCCAGGGCAAGAGTCGGCGTGGTCAAGATGTACAGCGAGGCGAGCGTGATCTCCCGGGCCTGGATCTTCTTCTGCAGGTACTCCGGCGTGCGCCCGACCATCAGCCCGGCCACAAACACCGACACCACCGCCAGGATCAACATGCCGTACAATCCCGAGCCCGTCCCACCCGGCGCTATCTCCCCCAGCATCATGTTGACCAGGGTGATCCCGCCACCGAACGGAGTCAGGGAGTCATGCGCGGTGTTCACCGCGCCGGTGGAGGTCAACGTCGTCGACGAGGCGAACAGCGCCGACGCCGGTGACCCGAAACGCACCTCCTTGCCCTCCAACGCCGCACCCGCGGCCATCGCCGCCGGGCTGTGCGCGCCGGACTCGAGGTAGCTCAGTGCCGCGGTGGACCCGGCCCAGAGGACCGCCATCACGCCCACCACCGCATATCCCTGGCGGTGGTCACCCACCATCGCGCCGAACGTGCGCGGCAGTGCGAACGAGATCACCAACAGCAGGTAGATCTCCACCAAGTTGGTCAACGGGTTCGGGTTCTCCAACGGATGAGCAGAGTTCGCGTTGAAAAACCCTCCCCCATTGGTGCCCAGTTCCTTGATGGCTTCCTGGGAGGCCACCGGACCACCCGGGATGAACTGATGCGCACCGGCCAACGTGGTGACGTCCTGCGGGCCGGCGAAGTTCTGCACCACCCCACCCGCCACCAGCACCACCGCGAATACGACGGCGATCGGCAACAGCAGCCGAAGACTGCCCCGAGTCAAGTCCACCCAGAAGTTGCCCACCCGGTCGGTCTGCGAGCGAGTGAAACCGCGAATCAGAGCAATCACGACGGCGATGCCTACCGCCGCCGACCCGAAGTTTTGGACCGCCAACCCGGCCATCTGCACCAGGTGACCCATCGTGGACTCACCAGAATACGACTGCCAGTTCGTGTTTGTCACAAACGAGGCAGCGGTGTTGAACGCCTGGTCGGAGTTCACCGCTCCGAAATCCAACGACAGCAGCAAGTGGTGCTGCAGCCGCTGAAACCCGTACAGGAACAACACCGAGACCCCGGAGAACGCCAGCAGGCTGCGCACATACGTCGACCACCGCTGGTCGGCGTCGCCGTCAACCCCCATCACCCGGTACAGAAACCGCTCGACGCGCCAATGCCTCGGTGCGGTAAAAACGTGCGCTATATAATCACCCAACGGTCGGTAGGTCACCACCAAAGCCACCACCAACAAACCCGCCTGCAACCACCCCGCCACAACCCCGCTCATCAGAACCGCTCCGGCCGCACCAAGGCCACCACCAGGTAAGCCACCAACAACACCGACACCACCAAACCCACAATATTGTCCAAACCCACAGCATTGTTCACACTCACAGCAACTCCACCCCCCGGGCGACCAACCCCAGCACCGCGAACACCACGATCACCAGAAGAACGAAGATCACATCAGCCATTCCGGTTCCCATCCCACCCTGTCAGCCGGTGCCATCGAACACGTCGGGTTACATCCGACACATGTGAGTGAACATGTATTCACGGACGAGTAAAGACGCCCCGGAACGCCCTGACCAGTTCTCTAACAGCTTTCTCACGCCACCGCCCCGGCCACTGACGGTTCTCTCACACATCACTACAGAAGAACACCCCTCGAACACGGTAGGTCACCTCGCCCTGTGTCTGAGCCCGCCGACGGCGCGGCGGCAGTGGACCGCCATCTGCGCTGGTCACCGAGCACCTGCCACCAGCTGCGGCACACGTGCCTGACTCGGCTATTGCAATTGTCGCCGAGTGCGGGTGGGATAGCTGTAGCTCACGCGCAGCGCAGCGCGGCCCCGCTCCTGCCGGTTGGTGCCTATGCAGACAAATTTCACCGCTGTCCCCGACTGGTTCTCGTGGGAGAACGCTGGCGGTTCAGTTGCGGTGGCCGACATCGACGCCGACGGTCGCCCGGACATCGTGTTGCTCATGGTCGATGACCCTCCGGGCCAGAACACTGGCTACTATCGCGTTGGCCACGCAGTGGACGGGGCAGGAAATCTGAGCGGCGGCTGGTCTGATTGGCAGCGCATCCCTGATTGGTTCTCGGCCGAGAATGACGCGGCCGGCATCGCGGTCGCGGACGTGAACGGCAACGGCCAACTCGATGTCATCGTGTACATGATCGACGCGCCGGCCGGTGCGAACCAGGGTTACTACCGCGTCGGTTGGTCTCTCGACCCCACGACTGCCACGGTGACGGGCGGATGGAGCGACTGGCAGCAGGTACCGGACTGGTTCTCCTGGATAAATGCCGGCGGCGACATCACCGTGGCCGACGTGGATGGCGACGGCCGGCTCGATCTGGTTGTGTTCATGGTGGATGCCCCGGACGGCCCGAACGCCGGTTACTACCGCAGCGGCCCGCTGGAGCTGGATGGCACGGTCAAGACCTGGCGGCCGTGGCAGGCCGTACCCGACTGGCGGTTCTGGGAGAACCAGGGCGCTGGTATCGCGGTGGCCGACCTTGACGGCGACGGCACCGCCGAGCTGGTCGTCCTGGCGGTGGACAACCCGGTGGGACAAAACGGTGCCTACTACAGCGTCGGCTGGAGGCTGGACAGCCGTGGCCGTCCTGCTGACGGTTGGGGTCCGTGGCTGCCTGTCCCGGATTGGGGATTCTGGGAGAACCAGGGCGGCGGAGTTGCTACCACCCCGCTGGGTCCGGCGCATGAGCCACATCTGGTGGTGCTAGCTATCGATAACCCGCCAGAACAGAACGGCGCGTACTACCGGGTGCTCGATGCCATGACTGATCTACAGATGGCCCCGCAGATGGGAGTCTGGCGGCTGCTGGAACAGGACTCCGGCACTCTGGCCGTGCACGCCGCGCTGCTGCACACCGGCGATGTCATCTTTTTCGCGGGGTCGAGCAACGACCCGGACCGGCACAACGCACACCAATACGGCACCACGGTGTGGCACTACCCGGGCCCAGATAGCGTGCAGCCAGTCACCCCGGTCGACCTATTCTGCGTGGGGCACGCGTTCCTGCCCGACGGCAGGCTGCTGGCAGCCGGCGGTACCGAGCAGTATGATCCCTTTCTGGGTTTGCGACAGTCGATCACTTTCGATCCGGTCGCCCTGACGTGGACGCCGCAACAGCAGATGGCAGGTGGACGCTGGTATCCGTCGCTGCTGACGCTGGGTGACGGGCGAGTGCTGGCCACGGCGGGGCTGGATGAAACCAGCATGCTGAACATCGTTCCGGAGATGTACACCGACGGTGTGGGCTGGGCGCAGCAGCCGGTGTCATCGCACTGGCCCTCGTACGGGCATCTGTTCCTGCTGGCCGATGGCCGGGTGTTCTACAGCGGCGGCCAGTACGGCGACAACAACGGCGTGCGGCCGGCGATCTGGGACATGCCCACCAACTCCACCATCGACGTACCGGGCTTACCCGCTGCGGGTAGTCGCAATCAGTCCAGCAGCGTTCTCCTGCCACCAGCACAGGCCCAACAGGTCATGATCATCGGCGGAGGGCCCTACGACATGCACAACCAAGCCGGTGCCACCGCTTCGACCGCTATCGTCGATCTCACTGCCGCCGCTCCGGCCTATGTGCCTGCCGCCAACCTCACTATGGGCCGGATGCATCTGTGCGCCACGTTGCTGCCGGACCGCACCGTGTTGGTCAACGGGGGCGCCATGATGGAGGAGACCACCGCCCAGGCGGCGCTCGGTGCCGAGATCTATCACCCAGGCACAGGTCAGTGGCACATGGCCGCCGAGAGCAGGGTACCGCGGCTGTATCACTCAATCGCCTTGCTGATGCCGGACGGCAAAGTCGTCACCGCCGGTTCCAACCCGCAACGCAAGACCGAAGAGCTGCGCATCGAGGTCTTCTGGCCACCGTACTTG
Organism: Pseudonocardiaceae bacterium; assembly: GCA_050699575.1. GTDB lineage: Bacteria > Actinomycetota > Actinomycetes > Mycobacteriales > Pseudonocardiaceae. Next base: position 36,562 of record JBOHFG010000101.1, on the reverse strand, counting down.
TTCGCCGGCTCCCGACCGTCGGTCACGCCAGCGCAAACCGAGGTCGTCTACGGTGCGCACTTGTCTGTCACGGTTCCGAACGCTGGCAGCATCGTCACCGCCTCGTTGATCCGTCCCGGTGCCACCACACATTCCAGCGACCTCGAGCAGCGGCTGGTCGACCTGCCGCTGGTTGTGAGCAGCGCGGACACTCTCAGCTTGCAGCTGCCGAACTCATCGAACCTCGCTCCGCCGGGCTGGTATCTGTTATTCGTCGTCGACCAGGCCGCCATCCCCTCGCCCGCGGCATGGGTTCACCTGAGCTGAAAGGCATTCCTGTGGCCCTGCCGCACGAGCGAATATTCTACGAGGTGATGTGGCGTGCCTGGGCCCGCCGCTCGCCCTACCCGCTGCCCTGGTGGTTGCAGCAGACGTTTCGCCGCTGGATCGAGGAGTTCGACAGCGGTCTGTTCAACTCCAAGGAGGCCGCACTCTGCTCGAACGCTCTGTATCGCTATTGGGGCATGATCGGAGTGAAAGATGCGCGCCAGGAGAGCCTGATCGGTCAGGCCGGTGAGATCGAACCTGTCTACGAGCGGTACGCAGTGTCGTTCTTCCTCATGGACGCGGCAGGCGGCCTGCACCTGCCCCAATGGCTGGAGCCTGGCATCGCCTCGCCCGCCTTGGAGCAGCACCGCCAGGACGGCTACCTGCCCATCATAATCACGACTTACCGCCCACCGATGGGAGTCCAACTTACCCAGCGGACTCTCGGCACCACCGTCGGATCACGACAGCGCTCGATCGTGCTGAACCGCCTCACTGTCACCGCGACCGGCGCCGATGCTGTCGCAGGTCGGCTCGGGGTGGGCATCAGCCCGATTAAGCCCAGCGGGTTCGTCCGCCACGACCGAGCCGGACGCTACCTGGCCGACTCCCAGTTGAGCTTCCTGCGCTACCTACCCACAGACCGGCGGCTGGAAACCAACACCGGTTCCGGGCCGGTCTTCGACATCGCGCCCATCTCGTACGGCCTGTACGGCAATCCGAATGGCTCGGGGGACCCCGACCAGTACCTGGCCACCAACCCCTTCACGGATCTGGCGGCTGGTCGCGCCCTCAACGGTGCCGACACCGCACACGACAGCACCGCGGGCCTATGCACAGCGGCGTTCCTGTGGCCGTTCGACCTCGCAGCCGGCGAATCGTTCACGCGCGACCTGCGATTGCCCGTCGACGACTTCCGCGACCCGAGCGACTTCGCTGAACTAGCAGCGCCGCCGGCGTCCGACCTTGAGGCGGCCAACCTCGCTTTCTGGCAGGGCAAGCTGAACGGTTCGGGCCTGCAGGTCAGCCTACCGCCCGTGGTGACACACCTGTTCGACCTCTACCGCTCCTGCCGGGCCGACCTGTTAATCCTGGCCGACAACGGTGCCATTCACCCCGGGCCAACCATCTACGACTCGTTCTGGATTCGCGACTCCTCCGTGGAGGGCATCGCCTGCGCACTGGCCGGCGACTCAGGATTGGCGGGCACCCAGTTCGGCCAGTACTACCCAACCGTATTCAACACCGGCTACAACACAATCGGAGCTGTCAACGAGCACGGCTTCTTCGGCGGCGACCACGAACGTAACGATCAAGAATGGGACGCAAACGGTGAGGCACTGTGGGCATTCGGCCGATTCGACCGCATCCAGGGAGCCGGAGCCGCGTTCGGCGCCAAGGTGTACGCGCCCTACGTCACCGACGGCGCCCGGTGGATTCGCGACAACCGCAGCCAATTCGGGCTCCTGCCCTCCGGATGGAGCGCCGAGCACATCGGCGACAAAGATAAACCACACTACTGGGACGATCTATGGGGACTAGCCGGGCTCTACGAGGCAGCCCGACTGGCCGAGCGACTGGGTCGGCCCGAAATTGCGGAACTCTGGGCAGCGTTCGACAGCTTGAAGACCGCGACCGCCGATTCGATCCGATGGGTACTGGGGCAGCAGGCAGCGCAGGGCCAATGGCAAACCTTTATACCAACCGGCCCGGCCGATGTCGGACGGCTGGACTCCACCGTCATCGGCGCGCTCTGCTACTTCCACCCAACCCGGCTCTACTACGGAGCCAAGCTCGGCACCGACATCGACCACGCGTTTCGCATGACTCTCGAAACGATCTGGACGCACTTCGTCACCGGCGGGTTCCGCCACGACAGTGCCTGGCATGCCTACGGGCCCTACGTCACCCTGCAACTGGCCCATGCTTTCCTACTACTCGGCGACGTCGAACGCATGGACGCCTGCCTCGCCTGGGCAGTCAGTAACGCGGCATTCGCCAGAATCTCACGGACCGACAACCCAGCCGACACCGGCCAATCGTGGCAGGTATCCCACGGAGTCTGGAACGAACAACACGCCTACCCGATTGCCAGCAATCTCGCCGAGATCCCAGACCGCTGGTGGTACATGGGCGACATCCCCCACGGCTGGGCTGCGGCCGAGTTCACCCTGTTGCTGCGCGACATCCTCTTCTTCGAAGCCGGCGAGGACGACGACCCACACATCTACCTCGCCCCAGGCGTCATACCAGCCTGGTTACGCGGCGACGGCGGCCACTCGGTCAGCGTGGCTGAGTCCCCGACCGTTTTCGGAACAACGTTCGGCTACACCCTGCGACACGACCAAGCGGCGAAGCTGATCACCATAGATATCCCCGTACCCGTGCCCGGTGTGCGCTACATCTACCCATGTCGGCTCGGTCTACTCACCACCGCTACGGCGGACGCGATGCCCGCAACAATGCTCGGACCAGACGTCCACCTGCCGGCGGGTACCCGCCACGCGGAGATCAGTTATAGCTAAACCAGGGAGTCGCTCGACGCCGAAAATGGCTCCTGCCAGGAGGGGCGGCACAACAGCGGGTTCCGCAGTTCGGTGCAGGGGCGCACACCCTCGGCGCTGCCTTGGGTGTCGACAGTGAAATCGGCTCCCGGACAGGTATCCTGGTATGCCTTGGCAGCATCCCGCAGGACAGGCTCGAAAGCCGTGGACCCGGTGAGGGATAGCGTCCCTTAGCACAGTCCAGAGGAGCTGCATCGTTGCTGCTGAGGGAAACGACGCAGCTGACCGAGGATGACCAGCACGAGGAAGCCGACCAGCGCGATCGCCTGCCAGGACGTCCCGGTCTGACTCTTGGTCTCCCGTATTACCCCGCTGCCGACTCCACCCTTGATGCCGCCAACGATCTCGGGGGCCTTGAACGGCTCCCGACTATCCCGAGTCGTCACCAAAAGAGGGGCTCAGGAAGTCGTCGCTGAGTTCCGTCACCACCATTCCCGCCACCTTGCGCCCGGGAAAGCTGACGCGGATACCGGCCTTGTCGTCACCAAGGACGGCGTAGTGCAGGGCTCCCGCGTACTGGGAAGGGACCTCGCCGGTGGCCCTGGTGTCCATCTGCACGCGGTAGCCGAGCCGCTTGCGCCGACGAAAACGAACTCGTACAGGAAGGCCACAATCGGAACGACGACACCGAAGACCGCGAGAGCGACGCCCAACGGAAAGTTGTCCACAACCGCCTCCGTCTCCCACACGCAAAGAACACCAGATCCACACAACCCAACCGGTGCAGTCGCCTCTGGCCGCAGGACCACGCCAGCCTACACAGGCCGACAGCTCGGGTAGTCCGGTAATGATTACCGACCAGGCAGTCGAGCATCCTCAATGTCGTCCCGTTGACCCGTATCCTGACCCTAGCCTGAACACACAAGCCAAGATCGCGTCTCGCCTATGACCACAGAGTGTAGTCAACGAGGGCACGTCAGCTGCGGGAGATCCCCTTGGTTGGGGGTCGATCACCGTCAGACAGCCACAAGGAAGCACCAAAGTGGAGTAGGCATCGACCACGTCCCCATCCGGGGTCACCCCAGGGTAACAAGCTCAGCGCCTTTCCGACTACTCATTAATCCATCAGGTCGCGGGTTCGAATCGCACCCGACCTAGGCTTCCACCAGCACAGATGGTCAATTCAAGATCTGCAATCAGTCGCTCCGATGATCGTGTTGACTTGGGACCGCCCTGATCAGCAGCTGTGCCATGTCCGCACCACTCCACCCATTCAGCGGCGTGTCAAACCGGAACGCCGCACAGGATAATTTACTGACCCTGATGTACCACCGACGCCGACTCTCCGTTACCCCATACATCACACCACAACCTCCACCACATAACCTCAATAAATGGAGAAAAACATGACAGAGAAAAGTGTGGCTTCGACTGGCGCAGCAATATCGTCGGTTCGGCTCGCAATGGACAACACTGCCATCCTCAACAAACTGGGACTCCTTCAGGAGCTCGCCGGAACCTGGCAAGGCACTGGGTTCAACCTCATCGCGCGGCCGGACTTCAAAGACCAGGCCGACCTGTATCTTCAGCTCAACCAAACACGTGAGACACTGAAGTTCGAGCTCATCAACGCGCCGATCCCGAACCGGGGTTTTGGACAGCCCGACATCGACCTGTTCGGCTTGACCTATCTTCAACAAATTTCCGATGCCTTTAACGGGGGTTTGCTGCACGTCGAACCCGGACTCTGGATCACACAGCCGTCAACGACCTACCCACCGGAGTCAGCTCCCCCGGGCGCACGGATTGTAGGCCGTTTGGGAACAATCCCCCATGGTAGCTCCCTGCTCGCACAAGGCACAGCCAGACCGTTTTCCGGCCCGCCGACCCTCAAGACTCCCACCACAGAATACGCGTTCTCCGAGTTCCCCTCATTCAACAGCACTTCGTTCGGCATAAATCTTTCTCCGCCAGATCCTGCGGTCCCGCCGATCATCCCGATCATCCACGCCGCGGGAACCTCGGAGAAACTGTCCACGACCGCGCCCCCAGAATTCAAGGAGTACGACCTCACCGTCCGCGAATCCAAGACAAATCCCCGGTCACCCTTCGAGACCAACCCCCCCGAGCTTCCCCTCCCCGCAGCAATCAACGGCGTACCCATGCAGGACGTGGTCAACGACCCGATCAAACTCCTCCAAGCCGCTATTAATAAACAGGTTGCCGCCGGGTACACATTTGAGGGAGTTGCGCTCAATATTGCAACCCAGTCAGAAATTAAATTCTTTAGGAAGGCTAACAGCAAAAACCCTAATGACCCGAAGGTTGTAGTGAAACCCGTTAATGGCGCCGGTGGCATCGAGAATATCCTCTTCCTTGAGGGTGGCGAGCCGGTTGGAAAGATAGGGCCGAATGCCAACACCTCACTGGTCTACGCGACATTTTGGATCGAAAAAGTCAGCCACCGGATTTTCCCTCCCTTCATGCAACTCCAGTACGCACAGATGGTCATACTGGACTTCCAGGTCCGCACGCTACTCCTTCAATCGCCTCCGACAAATGTCAACGTGGGCTGGCCGCACATTTCCGTTGCAACCCTGACGAAAAGTTTCATCTAGCACCAGCAGGCGACGACGCGGTGCGGGCCCAGACATCGACCACTCCTGGACGCGAAAACGTAGTTTCCGTCGGCCAGATTCAACCCGAATCCGGTCGACGGCGTGGCGCATCAATCAATCAGGTTCACCTCATACAAGCCATTCCTTGTAAGGTTGATCGCAATCCCCTGCTCAACTGCTGGAAATCTTCAGTTCACCTTGAGGACGCAACCTTCGCCTGCAAGACACCATGGTGCAGCAGGAGAAGTCATGAGAAATCGCCCACAGATTTCGAGCGAACAGCGCTACGCCTGGAAGGTACAGGATATTCTTGTCGGGTGCGGGTTGAGCCAACCCGGCGCCAGCCCTGTCGGCGGCCAACTCTTCCACATCCCCCTGGTGATCAAGATAGAAGGCCGGCCCCCGAACCAGCTGACCATCCAAATCCTGCCGGGCCAAAGCCCCAAACACTACGAAGCGCACGCCGAGACGATCGCATACAACCTCGGTGTGGACGAGGTCCACGTGTTCCCGCTTGGACCCTATGAGATCCTGCTGAAACTGGTGCGTAATGGCCAAAATCAGCCAGTAGGAAGTAGCGACACCACTCCGATTGTCACCCGCCCAGCCAACGGGAACGAAATCACGATGGACTAAACTTATTTTAAGCTGAGGTCAGACGCGCTTTCGGGTCGGGCCGCCCAGCGACCAGCGACCCACCCCCACTGCGGACACTTCCAGCCCGCACGATCCCCAAGTTCGTGAGAGTGCTAGGCGGTCTGGTGGTTCCGGTCGGGTCATCGGGCCAGCCCCCTGTCACAGCTCCGCATTGTTTGTGATCACTGTTTACTGCCGGCGGGATCGAGTTCGTCGGCGCGGGTTCGCAGCTCGGCGATGATGCGGCGTAGCTCGGCGGCCACGACGATCGCGGTCGCGGCGCGCACGGTCTCGGCGACCAGGTCGTCGGGGTTGGCCCGATGTGGGTCGCCACCGGCGCGGTCCAGGACCGCGAGTAACGCGACGCCTCCCGCGGTGAGTGCGTCATCTGGTATCGGGACTACTGCGGGGGTAGCCGCGACATGTTGCGCGCAGCTCCCGACGCAGGCGAACACCGGCATCCCGGCGGGTGAGTGGCCCACTGGTAGCCATCCTGATCTGCGGAACCGCAGGCTGCGACCGCAGACCACGCAGGCCTGCCCGTTCGCGACCGCCGGGTCCAGCCCACTCCAGAGCCGCTCAGCCATCACCCCACCTCCCCCGCTGCAGCGCCACGCGCCCAGACGTGGCGCTCAGCTGCACATGTCGGGCGTGTCCCGACGGGGTGAGACTGACCCGCCGCATTCCCCACGGGTCCTCCTCGGCCAGCGCCAGCAACTCCGTATCAGCCAACTCCTCGAAAGCCCCGGTCAGATAGCTCGGCATCGGACGGCCGTGGTCGAGGTAGTGACCACCTGAGGTGGCCACCCCACCGCCGGATGCTCGGCGCAATGCCAACAGCACCAGCAGCTGCGGGCGCACCCCGGCACGGATCAGCTCCGCGCTGGTCAGTGGCTCGACCCGACGCAGACCCGCACGAGTCGCGCCGTGGAACGCGCCGGAGCGCGGTGGTCCTGGGGCACGGTCAGCGTCAGCAGCGAGGCTCGGCTCACTGGGGGGCCCTGCCGGGTGTGGTCCATAGCAGTACTTCTCCCCTTGATCTGCCCGTGGAAAACTGACGACCCCGTCTGGTTTCGGACGCGCCAACTCTTGCGCTGGGGAGGCATCAGCTACCGCCCGGTGTGGTGGAGACGTCGTCACCGCCGGTGGTGGGCCGGGGGTCTGCCGGGTGGTCTGCCACGGGGTGGGTGGGTTGCTGGTGGGGGGTGATCCCGGCGAGGCAGGCGATGCACAGCTCCGCCGAGCCCTGAGCGAGGGTCAGACCTTCGGCGGCAAGTGGGCGACCGCACAGCGCCTGGGCATGGCCCCTGGTGGCAGCGATCACGACCTCGGCGGGCGCCAGGAGGTGCAGGCGCCCGCCATCGGGGCAGCGTGCCCACCGCAGCGGCCCGGCCCCGTCGCCGGAGTGCTGGGGATCCGGCTGACCGCCAGGGGGAAGCGGTGGAGGGCAGGGTGGCTGGCGGTCAGCCGGAATTGTGGTGCTGAACAGCGGGTCCGGCACCCGCAGCCCCACTTGCCGTAGGACGTGATCGTGGTCCACAGCCGTACTCCCCCTCACTCCGGATCTGCCATGTGGAAGGCGGCGGCCCCGCGTGGGTGTCGCCCGAGAAGCGGGGCCACCGCCTTCAGTGATTCTCCGGGCTCCAAGGCACCCACGGGAATCACACGATCATGGTCATGGCAAGGGCGGAATGGGAGGAGGATTCGCACCCTTATCTACGGGCTGTCGGCACGCACCAGCAGAGTGTTGATCCGGTGCCGCAAGTGCGCGACCTCATCAAGGTTCTCATGTGCGGTGGCGTAGCGGGCCAGTTCACGGAGATCGTCGGCGGCACTGCGGGAGCGGATGGTGCTGGCGGCGTCCAAGGCCGCAGCGCCGATGGTGGCGGCCTGGATCGGGTCGCCGGTAGCCATCGTGAGACTGGCCAGCTTGGTCAGGTAGATCGCCCGGGGACGGCCGTCGGTGTGCCCGGCGGCCGCCGCGGTGAGCCGGTCGGTAGCCTGCTCGACGTTGTGGCCAAGTAACGCGAGGTCGAACAGGGCCTGCCCATTACCCCCGCTGAGAAAGACGGCGTTGTAGTGGGTCAGGAATGGCGGGTCGTTGGCGGGGGTGGAGTGCGCGAAGTGGTCCTCGGCGGTGCCGGCCGCAGTCAGGGTCTCACTGACCCGGCGCATCTTGGCCAGCGTGCAGGCCCGGGTTACGTGGAGCACCGTCAGCTCGGTGGCGGTGAGCCGATCGACCCGGACCAGGGCGTGCTCGACCTGAGTGAGCCCCTCATCGGGTTGCCCGGTCTGAATCGCCTGCCACGCCAGACTGTCCAGGACACTAGCCCGCAGATGCCAGTCACCGGCCTGCTCGGCGCACGCCAGCGCGCCACCGAACATCTGACGGGCCTCCTCATAGGCGCCGGCGTCCAGGGCCATGTGCCCGGCGATGTGGGCGAGATCGCCGACTGCGGAGAACAGCTCGGGGCGTAACCGGGCCGGGCAGATGGCGCTGAACAGGCCGACCGACCAGCGCAACTGACCCATCACGGCATCCCGGGCCACCCCGCCGCCGTAGATGCGCACCCAGGACTGGAACATCCGCGCGGCGGCGCGGGTTTGCTCGATATCAGTCGCACCGACCCGCCGGGGGGTCGGCGTGGGCTTGATGCCTTCCAGCAGCGCCATCATCGGTCCCAGGGCGGCAAGCGCGCCCAGCTCCCGCCGGGTTGGAAGGACCTTGTTACTGTCCACGTTGTCCAATTTCACCACCGCACGAAGAGCACGAGCGTTGACGAACCCTAACGCGGCATCGGTGGGGACACCCAGGAGTTCCCGCAGGGCTGCCCGATATAGCTTACCCGGCCAACAAATGTCGCCGCGTTCGAGTTTGCCAACCCATCTTCCGCTGGCCGTCACCGTCTCGTCGTGGTGCTCCCACACCCAGGTGTTGACCAACCCGGCGAGTTCCTGCCGAGACAGGCACATGTCGGGGTAGGTGGGTGAGGCGGTGCGCTCCCGCGCCCTCCGGAGCTTCTGAGGTAGCGAGGACCACTCGTCATGAACGCCCGTGTCCAGCCACACCACGCGTAGCGCCTCGGCATACCACGGCGCCATCCACACCCGGGTCCCACACCGAGATCTCTCAAGATCATATTCACCACGACAGCACGTGAACCATCACCATTAGAGCGCTGTCAACGTGACGCGGAGTTCAGTTGCTCGGGCCGCGATTCCAGCAGGTGGTCCAGCAGCGTGGTCTTCCCTGCGCCGGGGCTGCCGTCGAGCACGAGCATCGTCTGCCTTTCTCCAGCAGTGTGGACCGGGCTCAGCGCCGCCACTCGAACAGCGGATCGCCTGCGGCGATCGGGCCTGGGTGGTGCCACCGCAGCAGGTGCGTGGTGGTGACGTCCAGCGCGATCACCGGGCACAGCGCAGACCGTCCGCTGGCGGTCACCGCGGCCGAGTCCCAGCTGATCACCGGTTGACCGGTGCACACGGTGTCCCCTGTGACCGCGTGCGGGGTGAAGCCCTGTCCCCGCAGCGTGACCGTGTCGATGCCCAGGTGGACCAGCACGGCGGCGGCGCCGGGAGTGGTGACGATGACGGCGTGCAGGTGCAGCATCACCACCGTGCCGGTCACCGGGGACAGCGCCGCACCCACCGTGGGGTCCGGGGCCAGGGCCACCCCCGGGCCGACCATGCCGTGGGCGAACACCGGTTCCGTGACCTCGCTGAGCGGGAGCACACGCCTGGGTATCGGGCTGTGCACCCGCAGTGTCACGTCAAATCCTGGATGTTGGTGACTGTCGTGTCGGTGTCGGTGAGGCCGGCGAGCAGGCGTGGCGCCAGTGCGGTGACCTGCGAGGCCATCCCTTCGCTCTGGTGAGCATTCATCATGCCGACGTTACCTCCAGTGCGGTGGATGATCAGACAGGCGGTGCAGCCTAGCCCCGCGGGTCACGCCATCAGCGACGCTGGCCGGCGCTCCTGCCATCGTGGTATCACCACCGCCCCGACGAAGCTCATGAAGACATCGGACCTCACCACCACCGGGAAGTTCGATGTTCACCTGACTTGAGACGAGGAGCTGGCGATGGTTGCAGCAGCCGAGCACGGAAGTACCCACCAGGGGGCGGTGTACGTCATGAGCAACCAGGACACCGGCAACTCCGTGACGGTCTTCGACCGTGCAGCCGATGGTGGTCTCACCCGGATGGGAACATTCCCGACCGGAGGTCTCGGCGCGGGAAACAGCATCGTCCCCGGGAGTCAGTCGGATCCGTTGACCTCGCAAGGATCTCTGACCCTGAGCGGTGATCATCGTTTCCTGTTCGCGGTCGATGCCGGCAGCAACGAGGTCTCGTCGCTGGCCATCCAGGGCACGAGGCTGGTCCCGGTCGACCGGGTCCCCTCTGGGGGCACCCGCCCGGTGAGCGTGACCGTCCACCAGAACCTGCTCTACGTGGTCAACCAGGTGGAAGGGACGATCGCCGGATTCACCGTGGCCAACAACGGGAAGCTCTCCCCCGTGGTGGGCTCCGCACAGACCCTGATCGGCGGCACCACCGCAACTCCCGGCCAGATCCGGTTCACCCCGGCGGGGACTCAGCTCGTCGTGACCGAGATCGGGGGCAACGTGATCGACGTCTTCCCCGTCGACGAGTACGGCCGCGCCGGCGCACCGGTAAAGAACGACTCCAACGGTAGGGCACCGTTCGCCCTCACGTTCGCCGGTCCGGACGTCCTGATCGTCGCCGAGCTCTCGAACGCCACGTCCACCTACCGGGTCGCCAAGAACGGCGTGCTCAAAGTGATCAGCGGATCGGTACGCACGACCGAGCGAGGCGCATGCTGGGTGGTGACCAACAGCGTCACTGACCCCCGCTACGCCTACGTGTCGAACGCGGTGAGCGGCACGACCTCGGGCTACCGTATCGACGGTAACGGGGTGTTAGCGCTGTTGAGCTCAGACGGCCACTCCGCTGTCCTGCGCGATTCCCATGCGGCCCTCGACAGCGCCGTGAGCAGCAACGATCAGTTCCTCTACGTCCTTACCGCCGGCTTCAGCGAGGCCAGCCCAAACCCGGTCATCTGCAACAAGATGGCCATCAGCGCCTTCCGGATCGAGACCGGTGGCGACCTCACCCCGCTGCGCGGTTTCGGTGTCGCCGATGACGACCCCGGCGGCCTCGCGCCCGGCAGCCAAGGAATCGTCGCGATCTGACTCCTTCCGCACGACCTCGCCAGGGTGGGACCACGAAGGGGGCACGGTATGGGCGATACTCGTGCGCGCCGGGTCTGCGTGAGCACAGCTGGGATCGGAGCACGAGGGATGGGGGCAGGACTGGATGGGCTACTGGCTCGGAATTGACATGGGTACCACGTTCACCACGGCGGCCATCTGCCGCGAGGATGCCGGGCGGCGCGCTCTTCCCGAGTTGGTGTGGCTGGGCAGCCGGTCTGTTGCCGTGAGCTCGGTGGTCTATCTGGGTCTCGACGGTCAGGTGCTCGTCGGGGAGGCCGCGGAGCGGCACAGTGTCCGCAACCCCGATCGGGTGGTCCGCGGGCTCACACGACGTCTTGGCGACGGGGTTCCGATGCTGATCGGCGGTGTGCCGCATTCGGCACCCGAGATCGCGGCACGCGTGGTCGGCTGGGTCGTCGACCGGGTCGCGCAGCGCGAGGGCGGACCCGCCCAGGGCATCACGATCACGCATCCGGCCGGCTGGAGCGCCGACAAGATTCAGACCGTCGCGGATGCGCTGCGCGCGGCCGATCTGCCGGAGGTCATGTTCTGCACCGAGCCGCACGCGGCGGCAGCCAGCTACTCGATCCGGGAGCGGATCGGCACCGGCTCCACCATCGCGGTCTACGACCTCGGGGGCGGCACCTTCGATGCGGCTGTGGTGCGCAAGACCGGCGCCAGGACGTTCTCCGTGCTCGGTATCCCGGAAAGGATCGAACGGCTGGGCGGCGCGGACTTCGACGACGCGGTGTTTGGCCACGTCGTCGCCGCAGTCCCGGCGTTGAGCGAGCTCGCGGCGACCGATCGGGTGCAGCGCAGCGTCACGCTCTGCCAGCGGGAGTGCACCGAGGCCAAAGAAGCCCTCTCGGCCAGCACCGAGGTGACGATCCCGGTACTGCTGCCGGAGGTCCAATCCCAGGTGCGGCTGGTCCGGTCCGAGTTCGAGGACCTGATCCGTCCACAGGTGGCCCAGACCGTGGAGGCGTTGCGCCGGGCGCTGCGATCCGCCGACGTCAGGCCGGCAGACCTCGAGGAAGTGCTGCTGATCGGTGGGTCCTCACGGATACCGCTCGTGGCGCAACTCGTCTCAGCCGAGCTCGGCCGACCGGTCACTGTCGACGCCGCGCCGCACACCGCGATCGCGCTCGGCGCTGCACTGTCCGGGCTACCCGCCGACATTGTCCACGCTGCCGATATCGACGCCGCCGGCGCGGACGTCAGACCGGGTATCCCGACAACGATCTGGGCCGGCAGGCCGGCCGTCCCCGAACCGGCCCGGACCGCGGACCCACCCCTGCCATCCGTGACCGCCATCCCGTGGCACGTCGACGTCGCCGAGGTCCCGCAGCGCCGGGCCCCGTCACGCAGGTTCAAGCAGTTCGCGGCAGCGGGTGTCCTGGTCCTCGCCGGGGGCGCGGCGTCCGTGCCGTTGGTGATTTCCCACAGCAGCTCCCGCACCCCAGCCGTCGCCAGAATTCCGGCACCGGCGGCACCCGTGACAACCCCGGCACCCGTGACACCCAACCTCGGCAACGACGACAGCCCCCGCAACCCAGACAACACCGCAGCCGACTCCACGATCCCCACCGTCGCACCGAACCAGCCGCCCGCACCGAACCAACCGGCCGACGGCACTGCTATTCCAGGCGGCACCGCTCCCGAAGCCGCCACGGTGCCCGCACCGCAAACCCCCCGGCCCACCAGCAAAGGCCGGACCCCCAACCGGTCCACACCCCCTCCCCCCGCGGCACCGCCCCCGCCGACGACGACGTACAAGAAGTGGGTGCAGAGCGCGCGCGATGGGCTGTCGTAGTGGTCTTCGACGTGGCCCAAGCCCGGCGCGACACTCCAGGTACCGCCCGGGTAGCGCACCTGAACAATGCTGGCGCGGCGCTGCCGCCGGCACAGGTCACCGACGCAGTCATCACCCACCTCCGCCGGGAAGCCGAGTTCGGCGGTTACGAAGCTGCCGAAGCGGCCACCGAGCAAATCCAGGCGGTTTACCCGGCGATCGCCCGGTTGATCGGCTGCGAGATGGACGAGGTTGCGGTCGTGGAGAACGCGACCCGGGCCTGGGATATGGCCTTCTACGCGATGCCGTTCCAGCCAGGTGACCGCATCCTCACCGCCCACGCCGAGTACGCCAGCAACGTCATCGCCTTCCTCCAGGTCGCGCGCCGCACCGGCGCGGTCGTGGAAGTCGTCGACGACGACGAGCACGGCCAGCTCTGCGTCGCTGACCTGCGCCGTCGCCTCGCTGGCGGCGGCCCCGTGAAGCTCATCGCGATCACCCACGTGCCGACGCAGGGTGGCCTGGTCAACCCCGCCGAGGAGATCGGCGCGCTGGCCCGTGAGGCCGGGGTGCCGTTCCTGCTCGATGCCTGCCAGTCAGTGGGCCAGCTGCCCATCGACGTCCAGCGCATCGGCTGTGACCTGCTCTCCGCGACCGGGCGTAAGTTTCTCCGCGGGCCACGCGGTACAGGTTTCCTCTACGCGCGCCGCTCGATCCTCGACCGTCTCGAGCCGCCGTTCCTCGACCTGCACGCCGCAACGTGGACCGCGCCGGAGCGCTACGTGATCCGTCCGGACGCGCGGCGCTTTGAGAGCTGGGAGACCAGCTACGCCAGCAAGATCGGGCTAGGAGTCGCCGTCGACTATGCCCTGTCCTGGGGCCTGGGCGCCATCGAGGCACGCGTCACCACCCTCGCCGAAAATCTGCGGGAGCGGCTGCGTGCCATCGATGGCGTCCACGTACATGATCAGGGCCAGCGCCGCTGCGGCATCGTCACCTTCACCGTCGACGGTGTCCCCGCCCAGGACGTGCGGCGTCGTCTTGCCGAGTCAGGGGTGAACACCAGCGTCTCCACCGCCAGCTCCGCCCGCCTGGATCTGCCCCGCCGGGGCCTGCGCGAACTGGTCCGCGCCTCGGTGCACTACTACAACACCGACGACGAGCTCGACCGGCTCGTCACTGCGCTCCCACGTCTTACCACGAGTTCTTGATCCCAACCGATCGATCGTGCTGGAGCACTATGCGGTGCCGAATGCAGTATCTGCAGGGGATAGCCCCTGAAGGAGCTGTTGGACGGCAACAGGCACGGTGAAACCAGTGGGCCCAACGCTGACGCAGGTCCAGCGACCGTCGCTGACCACGGGCACGCCGGCCCTGGCCATGCTTTCCACCAGATCACCGGCAAGGTAACTGTCGCGGGCATTCCAGACCCGTTGCCGGTCGGTCTGGTCAAGACTTGCCCACCATTGACGGGCAAGGTGCAGGGAATTACTCATCGCGGAACCACCTTCTGGGTAGCCGTTGTAATGAGCCGCGAGCTCGTCGACGGTGTGGGCGGAGACGGCATGGGGTCCGGGCACCATCGCAGGGCCACGGCTGGTCATGAGCGCCGTTGCCCGTGGGCCAGTACTGGCCGGATATCTGAATTTACCCGCCGGAGCCGGCTAGCGAGCAGTGCGGTTGGCGCCGGTGTCGAACAGGTGTTGCGCGAGTTGTCGCTGGGTGGCAACGAGCTCGTCGGCGACCTGGCGCTGAGCCTCGAGCAGCTTCTCAAAGGGGTCGTAGGCTAAATCCACCATCGTTGCGCCTGTGGAATTGTTCTGGGCGGTGGGGTCGAGCTTGCGAGCCAAGTCGGCCCACACCTGCAGCGACCTGAGCGAGGCGTCCTGCCCCTGGCGCACGAGCTGGACCATAGATTCCTGCACCGGCTGGCTGGTCGGGTTCACGCCGACGAACTGCGGGTGGACATCGAATTGCGTGGACATGCTACTGCTCCTGGGGTCTCGAGGATGCTGGGTATGCCGTCCGCCTACCACCATTACGACGATCGGCGAGGTACACAACCGCCATCACGATAAATTGAGGTAACGATCTGCTACAGCAGGTGACATCGACCCGGCCATCGGACGATCGGCGAGTAACGCACCAGCAGCGGAAGGCAACGGCCGGGAGATTCTGAGCGACATCGGGGGTGTAACGTACCCAGCCTCATGGTGTTACCGCGCGTGCCTGGCGGAGCACCGTAACGGCCGTTGGCGGCATTGCCGGTTGCAGGAGGATCCGCTGCACGAGAACTGGTTGTTCACCGGCCGCCGCGCGGTCTTGACGCAGATCCTGGCCTGGATCCACACGGAGGCACCTGGTGCCTTCGTGGTCACCGGGTCGGCAGGCAGCGGGAAGTCCGCCGTGGTGGACCGCCTCGTGGCGCTCTCCGAGCACACACGGCGACAGGTGGTGCTTGACCACACTCCACTTGAGCCGGCGGACCCGGACCCAGGCGTTGGCTGCGTTGAAGCGGCGATGTACCTGCGGGGCATGGGAACCCACGACCTCATGGCCGCGCTGGCGGATCGCCTCCGGCTGCCCGCGCCGGGGAATTGCTGGCAGTTGCTCGAGGCGGTGGCGACCATGTCACATCCGCCGGTCCTGGTGTTCGACGGGTTGGACGAGGCGATCCCCGAGCAGATCACCGAAATCGTGACGGACCTGCTGGTCCCGCTCAGCGTGCTGGCGAGCGTGCTGATCGCAACCCGGCACGAGGAGTTCGGGTGGCGCCAACCGCCCGGCCAGGAAGCCACTGTCGAGCTGGGTGACCTGTTCGGCGGCAACGCGTCGGTCCTCGATCTGGACGCCGAGCCGACCACCAGGCACGACATCGAGCAGTACCTGACTCGCCGGCTGCGCTCCGCCGGCCGGGCCGATCTCGTGCCACGAGTGGCCCCAGTGCTCGCCAGGAAGGCGGCCGCCCAGCGAGGCGGGTTCCTCTACGCCTGCACTGTGGTCTCCCAGATCGTGCGAGGGGTCATCGACGCCGATGCGCCGGGCTGGGAAGGACAGCTTGCCGCAACGACCGTCGAGGCGCTGGAGCACGACCTGTCGAGCCGCACCCGAGTGCGCAACGGGGTGGCGTTCCCGGACGCTGCCCGGGACCTGCTGCGAGCGCTCGCCTGGGGGAAGGGTCGGGGGCTGCCGGCACCAGAAGTATGGGTGACCGCGGCCACCGCGCTGAGCCCGACCGGTGCCGAGTACCGCGCCGACGATCTGGACTGGGTACGCGAACACTACGGGTGCTACCTCGTCGAAGACGGGCAGGACGGCGAGACGGTCTACCGGCTCGCGCACCGCACGTTCGTCGAGCACCTCGTCGTACCCTCCCTGAATGTGGCAGGTCGCGCAGCTGGCCAGGTACTGGCCGAAGCCCTAGTTGCGTTCGCCCAGCAGCAGACCCACCACGGCGGTGCAACGGATCTGTTGAGCCCCTACCTCCGACGCCACCTACCCAGGCACGCCGCGCACGCAGGCCCGGTCGGAGTTGCCGCGCTGCGCCGGCTAGCCGAGGCCAACCCCGAGTTCTACCTGCCCGGCCTCGCCGCCGCACTGTGTGAGTTCGTCGTCCATCTGCTCGCGGTGGGTAACCGCGATGATGCGGTGGTCACCACCTGGCACGCTGTCGACACCTACCGGGCGCTGGTGGACGCGAACCCCACGACCTACCTGCCTGGCCTCGCGGCTGCGCTGGGCAGCCTCGCGGCTCAGCATGGCGACCTAGGACAGCACGACGTCGCCCTGATTCCCGCCCACGAGGCAGCCGACATCTGCCGGCGGTTGGCTGAGGTGTCCGTCGAGGTCTACTTCGGCCACCTCGTCGTAGCGCTGAAGAACCTCACCCGCCACCTCGCGGCACTCGGCCGGATCTCCACTGCGGTCGACGTCTACACTAACTGCATCGAGACCTTCGTCTCGTCGCCGGCTCCCAGGGACGCATTGATCATCGAGCGGGCCGAGTTCCACCTCAACCGCGGTGATGCGTCCACCGGGCTACGCGAGCTCGTCACCCTGTTGACGTTGGATGACGGTGAGACGCCGGACCCCGTCCTGCTGGCTGCGCGCAACGCCCTGCGCGCGGCCAGCAGGCGGGACTCAGCCGCCGTGAACCGCGTCTGGCACGCGGTCACCGGGACCGCGCAACCGGACTGGCTTACCCTCACCCTGGACCAGATCGGCCTCGTCACCGAGTGGGTTACGGCGCCGAGCTGGGCAGAGTCGAGAGACTTCTTCGCAGCGCATGCCGGGGAGCTGCTGGGCCACTCAGCCGCCGTGGTGCTCGACGAGCTGGCGTTGGTGGCTGCGCCGCGGGTTGAGCTGCACCAGCATCTTCTCGACGGGGTGCGGGAACTCGGCCTCCGCGCAGCCTACCGACCGCTGCTGCTCAAAGACCTGCTGACGGACTGGATCAAATTACCGGATTGGCATGCCTCGCGATCCTTCGCCGAGAAGCACGCTGCGGATCTACTCACTGTTGAGGCCGAAGTCGCGCTGATTCACCTCGGGAATCCCCTCGGCACCCTGGTGCACGTCGCCTTGCTGCGCCTTGCCCGGCGGGACGGCTTCCGGGCCGCCTACGCCTGCGCGACCGACCGCCAAACGGCGGCCGACCGGATGCGGCGGGCCCTCTCCGAGGTAGAACCGGATCCCATCGCCGAACTCGCCGCACTGGAGGGACAGGTCTTCGGTGAGCGGTTCACCGCCGCCGCGCATCTGACGCTGGCCGCATCGCTCATGGGCGAGGTGGTTATCGACCACACCAAGCTGGAGGAGCTCGCCGAGCAGGCCGACCCAGCCGATCGGCAGCGGGTAGCAGCCGAGATCGCCGATCTCATCAGCCGGGTCCAGGATCGGGCAGAGCTGTTCAGCGGCCTGCCCGAAATTCTGCTCAGCCCGGACACGCTCAACGGCGGCCACGGCGAGACCACGCCGGAAGCCCGCGCCTCGGGTGGCAGCTAACCCAGGCTGCCCAGGTCACGTTCCTCGTCCGCAACGGCGGCAATGACTCGGTCGCGGGGCAGGCTGAACGCAACAGCCGAATAGAAGATCACCAAACTGAACCCGGCCACCACACCCAGGTCGATCCACTCGGGGATGAGTTTCGTCCCGCCGTACTGCCCGAGATAAGAAATCACGACCAGGCCGGTGAACCAGGGAAGGATCCAGGCCAGCGTCCGCAGGTCCAGCGGCGGTCGCTTGAGCGACCCTCCCAGGGCATAGGTGATTCCGAATATCACGTAGCCGGCGACGATGGCCAGCATCAGCTTCTGCACAGTGGTCCACGACGTCCAATAGATGATCTCGTTTGCGGCGATGAAAGCCAGCGGCGCCAGGATCGGGGCGGCCGGTAGCCGGTATGGCCGGGTTCGGTCTGGATCAGCCTTACGCAGGACCAACAAGGTGATCGGCGCGAAAGCATACATGATCACCGTCGCCGAGGTGACCAGTCCGACCAAGCTGCTCCAGCTCGGAAAGGGGAGAAAACAGATCAGACCCACAACGAATGCCAGGATGATCGCAGTGTACGGGACGCCCCGGCTGCTGATCCGACTGACACCTTTGGGAAAGTAGCCGGCCTGGCCCAGCGCGTAGGACAGCCTCGCGGAGGTACCCACATAGATCAGTCCGGTGCCAGCCGGTGAGATGAACGCATCAAAATACAGAATGACGGCCAGCCAACCCAACCCCAGGCCGGTGGCCAGCGTCGCGTACGGTCCGAAATCACCCTTGCCAATCGGGTTGGCCCACCCCTGCGCGAGGTTACCGGGGTTCAACGCTCCGATGAACGCAATCTCCAACGCCAGATAGAGCAAGGTACCCACAAGCACCGCGCCGATCACCGCACGAGGCACGTTACGTTGCGGGTCGCGTGCCTCACCGGCCATCTGAGTGGCTTGCTCAAATCCCTGCAGTGCGAACATCACACCCAGCGGCAGGGCCGCGAGCACCCCGTGGGCACCGTAAGGGGCAAAACCACCACCGGCGGTGAAGTTCGAGCCCCGGAATGACACGACGATGAGGACTCCGGCCGTCAGCACCGGCACCGCGGTCTTCAACAGCACGGCGATCCGGTTGCTCTCCGCCAACCACCGGACACCCATGATGTTAATCACAGTGAACAGCAACATCAATGCGGTGGCAGCACCCAAACCCATGGTCGTGAGCACGCCCACGTCGTTGATCAGTCCAGGCCAAATATGCTCCAGGTAACCGAGTGCCGCCTCAACCTCGATCGGAGCGATCGTCACGGCTTGGAGCCAGGCCACCCAGCCGGCCGTGAACCCGCCCAGCGCGCCGAACGCCAACCGCGGCCAGCGCGCCGTTCCGCCGGCCAGCGGATAAGTCGCACCGAGTTCCGCGTGCACCAGCGCCAGCAGCACGATGATCACACCGGCGAGCAGCCAGGACACAATCGAGGCTCCACCAGCCGACGTGGCCGCCGTCAGCGCCCCGAGCAACCACCCCGACCCGATGATCGAGCCCAGCGAAACGAACATCAGTGCCATCAAACCGACCTCGCGCCGGAAACCCGGCTGCGCACCGGGCGCCGACCTGCGCACGGACGTTTGCGCCATGATCACCGCTTCCCTCGGTAGGCCATCCAGGTCAGGACAAGTATGCTCCAGTGTGACTCAGGTGGTGGAGGATCGGAGTCACGCCCTATCCGGCGGGCCGAACCTTGACAGCCCGGGGCGAGTATGTTTGGTGTCTACACTGAGCGTCGTGCTGCGACGCTGACCAGGGAGGCTGCGATGGGCGAGTTCAGCCCGTGGCATTTGTTGATCGTTGCGGGAGCTTTCATCCTGCTGTTCGGGGCCAACAAACTGCCACAGATGGCCCGTTCAGTGGGTCAGTCGATGAGGATCTTCAAGGCGGAGACCCGCGCGCTGTCGGGCGAGAAAGAACCCGAACAGCTACCCTCGACGACCCACTCCGCCCAAGCTCAGCCGGCCCAAGCTCAGCCGGCCCAGGCCCAGTCTCCCCAGGCCCAGCTGCACGAGAGTCCTCCGGCCAGCTAGCTCCGGTGGCAGCGTGAGCCCACGAGTCAGTGCTCCGCACTGGAAGCAGGTGCATTAGTTGTTCTGTGGCAAGTCAAAAATATAGCCTACTCCGCGCACCGTTCGAATGCGAGTCGGCCGGTCCGCGTCACTCTCAATCTTCGTACGAAGCCGACGAATGTGCACCTCCAGGTAGTTTCGGACATCTAACCGATCCGGACCCCAGGCGTTGTCCAACAACTCACGCCGGGTGACGACCCGACCAGCATTGTCCATCAGCTGTTGGAGAATCACGAACTCTTTGTGCGGCAGGTGAACCGGAGTTCCCCGGACGATGAGTCTGTGCCCATCGAGCTGTAGCTCCACATCACCGACTCGCAGGATCCGCAGCCGACCGAGAGTCTGGGGATCGACCGACATATAGCGACCTATCTCCGGCGTATTTGTCTGCCCCCAGCCCTCGATCGATGACATCAGCCAAACCTCCCCGAGATGTAGTCTTCCGTGGCTTTCTCCAGCGGGTTCGAGAAAATTTTTTCCGTATCGTTGAGCTCGACGAGGCGGCCAGGCTGACCTGCGGCCGGCAAGTTGAAAAACCCAGTTCGATCAGATACCCGAGCAGCCTGCTGCATGTTGTGCGTCACTATGATAATAGTGTAGTCTTTCTTCAAATTCTCAATCAGGCCCTCGATCGCCAGTGTGGAGATCGGGTCCAAGGCCGAGCAAGGCTCATCCATAAGCAGCACGTCAGGCTGCACCGCGATAGCGCGCGCGATACACAGCCGCTGCTGCTGCCCGCCCGAGAGGCTCCCGCCAGGCTTACCGAGCCGGTCCTTTACCTCGTTCCACAGGTTTGCACCACGTAGCGATCGCTCGGTCACCTCATCCAGTCGAGCCTTATCTCGCGAACCCTGTAGCTTGAGGCCGGCTACCACGTTGTCCCGGATAGACATCGTGGGAAACGGGTTGGGCCGCTGGAACACCATGCCGACCGCGCGCCGCACCTCCACGGGATCAACGCCGGGCCGGTAGATGTCTTCCCCATCAAGTTCTACCCGGCCCGCCACCCGCGCCCCTGGGATCACCTCGTGCATCCGATTGATCGTGCGTAACACGGTCGACTTGCCGCAACCGGAGGGACCAATGAACGCGGTGACCGCCCGCGGCGGCACCGACAGAGTCACGCCCTGCACAGCGTGGAACTTGCCGTAGTAGATATCAACGTCCTTCATGTGAACATTCTTAGCCATAGAAGATCCAATTTCTAGTTAGCTGCGGACACCCGCGAGGCGTGCGATGACTCGCGCGATGATATTGAGAATCAAGACGATCAGAATCAGAATCAACGCTGCCGCCCAGGCCCGGTCGATCGCTGTCTCGTTGGGCAGCCCCGCCTCCCCAAAGACAAACAGCGGCAGCGAGGCCTGTGCTCCGGAGAAAGGATTGAGGTTGAGCGCCGAGTTTCCAAATACCGTGAGCAACAGCGGAGCCGTCTCTCCGGTGACCCGAGCAATAGCAAGCGTCACACCTGTCACAATTCCGGCCAGTGCGGTCGGCAGCACAATACGCACCACGGTCACCCATTTTTGCACACCGAGCGCATAGCTACCCTCACGGAGACTGTCGGGGACGATCTTCAGCATCTCCTCGGCCGACCGGACCACCGTTGGCAGCATCAGAATCGCCAGTGCCAGCGAGCCAGCAAAACCGGAGAAGCTCTGCCCCAACACCAGAATCCACAGGGCGAAAATGAACAATCCAGCCACAATCGATGGCAAACCGGTCATCACATCGACGAAAAAACTCACAGCTCGGCCAAACTTCCCGAAACTATATTCCACAAGGTAGATCGCGACGAGCAGGCCGAACGGAACCGCCATCAGCGTCGCCAAGCCCACCTGCTCGAGCGTGCCAATGATGGCGTGATAAATACCACCGTTCGGATCCTGCTCGGCGACCCCCCGCATGGTATGAGTAAGAAAGGCCCCGTTCAGTACCGTCACACCCTTGGCAATGGTAAATCCGAGCACTGCAACAAGCGGCAGGACCGCAGCGCAGGCACACGCCACCACGAGGCTGGTCACCAGCCGGTCCATCGCGGCACGCCTGCCTTCCACCAGGCCCGATACCATTGTCTGGGCAACGACGTAGAACACAGCCGCAACGAGCAAAAAACCGGTCCAGCCTGATGTCTCTGTTACCCCAAACAGGACCAGCGTCACCATAATCGCCCCGGCCGCGATCGCTGCGAGCGACCAACGGGGCAGCCGCGCCCGGACCAACGCCGAGCTCGGCGTGGAGGCCTCCACCGACTGCGTCATGACGTCCGCCCGCCTCTGCGGATAATCGCTCGCGCTCCGAAGTTCACGATCAGTGTAATAACGAACAGCACCAGGCCCGACGCAATCAATGCGCCTCTGCCCACGGCGGCTGCCTCACCGTAGCGGTTGGCAATGTTCGCCGCAATAGTGTTGCCCCCCGGCTCGAGGATGCGGATGCTGATCTCATAGTTCGCCGACAGTACCAGCGCTACCGCAATTGTCTCTCC
Source organism: Pseudonocardiaceae bacterium (assembly GCA_050699575.1). Taxonomy (GTDB): domain Bacteria; phylum Actinomycetota; class Actinomycetes; order Mycobacteriales; family Pseudonocardiaceae. The sequence continues at coordinate 13,882 of JBOHFG010000101.1, read as the reverse complement.
TATCGCTCGGCCAAATCCGAGTACTGTCCCACTGGCAACACCTGAGCGCCCGTAGGGCAAAATCGCCGTGCGCACCATCTCCCATTTCGTCGCACCGATCGCCCAGGCCGCCTCGATGTGATCCCGTGGCGTCTGAACAAACACTTCTCGGGAAATTGCGGCAACAATCGGGATCACCATCACCGCAAGCACTACAGATGCCGCGAAAATTGACTTGCCGTAGGTACCGTTCGACCCGAAGAGTGGAATGAACCCCAGGTAATGATTCAGGAACCTCGATGGTGCGATGACGTTGGGGACAAGGTAGATCAGTCCCCACAGGCCGAAGACGACGCTGGGCACGGCAGCCAACAAGTCGACCACATAGGCCAGCGGGCTGGCCAACCATCGCGGCGCGTAGTGGCTGGTCGCAAGCGCTACTCCCACCGCCACCGGCACGCTCATCAGCAACGCGAGCAGCGACGTCAGCACGCTGCCGAAGGCAAGCGCCGTAATACCGAAGGACGAGGGCGCACCGTCCGGAGCCCAGTTCAGCGTGGTAAGAAAGCTCGTGGTGTTCGCCCGCAACGCAGGAATTGCCTGCAACACGAGGAACAATGCGATAACAGCCATAATGACCAACAGCAACGCGCCGGATCCTTGAGCCAGCATCCGGAAGATCACATCACCTCGCCGGCGGGCCCGGCGACTGAGATCCGCGTTGGACTCCCCGCCGGGAGACATCGGTGGTGGCCCGCCTGGTGCCGACGGGCGAGCTCCGCGACTCTCCGGATCCAGTGCGGACGACGACACCATCGAGAGCCGTGCGCGTTCCGGTTCATCCATGTTACATCCTCATTCCAGCATTCGTGACGGGTGCGGAGTGCGGAGCCCACACCCGAGCGCCGCTAGCCAAGGGAGGAAATCACCTGCCGTGCTTGTTGCTGCAGGTTTGCCGGCAACGATATGTACCCCTGACCTGGGAGCCCCTGTTGACCGGTCGGACTGGCCGCGTATCCCAAAAAATTCTTGATTAACGGCAGCTTGTCCGCAGCATTACCCTTCGAGCACACTATCTCGTAGGTGACGAGGAGGTTCGGGTAGGCGGTGGCCTCGGTGGTCGCGTAATCGAACTGCAGTGTCAAGTCACCATCAGTACCAACCACTTTGGCCGCCGACAGGAACCGCACCGCATTGTCCTGGGTGAGCGGGATGAACTTGCCTTCAGCGTTGCCGATCGCTGCGTAAGGGATCTGACTCTGCGTCGCAAATGACAGTTCGAAATATCCGATGCCACCCGGAGTTGACTTTACACCTTGTGCAACACCTTGGCTTCCTTTGGCACCCTGCCCACCCGGCGCAGTCCAGTTCTTGTTGGTCCCGAATGTCCAGTCCGTCTTTGCGTCATGAACCAGGTAGTTCGTGAAGTTGTAGGTGGTCCCGGAACCATCTGACCTGTGGAAGCTCTGGATGCCCAGTACGGGGAGCTGCACACCAGGATTGTCCTGCGCAATCGCCTGATCGTTCCAATTCGTAATCGTGCCACTAAAAATCTTCGCCAGGTTGGCAGCGGACAGGTTCAGGTTATTCGTGACCCCGGGCACGTTGTAGCCGATAGCGATCGGTCCACCGACCATCGGAATATTGATCGCAGGCCCGCTCTTGCAGCGAGCGTCCGCAGCCTGCTGCTCCTTGCCCTCGGCCAACGGAAAGTCAGACCCCGCAAAATCTATCTTCCCGTCAGTGAACTGTTGAACACCTTGCCCGGAGCCGCCACCACCATAATTGATGTTCGAACCCGAACATTTGTTGAGATAGTCTTTGATCCATTGCGCAATAGCATTCTGCTGGGCTGTCGAGCCGGCGGCGGTCAACGATCCCGAGCTACACGCGATAACGACGGCCCCGCCAGGGCTGGTGGACGGGCCCGCGCCACCCCCGGTGTCCGAGCCGCACGCGGAGAGCAGTAGACCAGAACCCGCCAACACACCGAGCGCCACACGATGACGGTGAAGCTTCACAAGACCTCCGAAGGTGAGAAGCAAGGGTGGGAACAACCACAGCCGAACGGCCGCCGGCGAAACGTATGCGCCGTCAATAGACGCAAGCTAGCTACAAGGTAAACAAGGAATGAATGATCCCCCACAGGAGTACTAGATACCACCCGTTTAGCGGAGAGCTAGGTGACCGGATCAACAAAGTGTGATCAACCGGTACCTAACAGAAGCTTCGAGCGGGTGCTTGCCATGAAGCCGAAGGTAAGCTACCGCCTCTGCTGAGCCTGGTGCAGTGGCGGGACCGCGTGAGCTGACCCGGATGCCGCCGCGTCGCGTCGCGGCCTGGCCGTCACCGGGGAACCCGAGGTAGTCCGCTTGCGCCAGCGCTGAGAGTGTCACCCAGGGCGTGTCGAGCCGGAGTAAGTTCGGTTCATGGCGGAGCTGCTGCGGACCGATCGGCTCCTGGTGCGGGACTGGTCGGTAACTGACGCCGATGCAGCGCTGAAGATCTACGGCCACGACAACGTCAGCCGATGGCTGCACGAACTCGAGCGCATTCCCGACGCGGCGATCATGCATACAGTGCTGCAGGGCTGGATCACCGAGCAGGCCGGGATGGCACCGGGAACCGGACGGTGGGCGCTGGCCCTGCGGGACGGGAGCGCGCTGGTCGGCGGGATCAGCCTGTTGCCAATGCCAGTGCCCGAGGCGGACGTCGAGATCGGTTACCAGCTGGCACCGGAGTACTGGGGCCGAGGTTACCTCACCGAGGTCGCCCGGGCGCTGGCGCACTGGGCCTTCCAGCATTCGTTGGTCGAGTTATTCGCGCTCGTCGCGCCGCACAACGTTCGAGCGGCGGCCACCGCGCGACGGATCGGGATGGAATGGGTCGGCGAGAGCAATAAGTACCACCAGACACGCTTGGCGGTATTCCGGCTCCGGCCGGACGACCTCGTCTGCGATCATTAGACGACCTCGCCTGTGACCATCAAAAATAGACTCGGATGACCCAGTCTGCCACGCAACCGGGCTTCGGGCCGCCCTCGATCTGCAGTATGGCGTGCAGCACGAGCTGGAGGCCACCGGTCACCTCGGTGGCCTCGGCAAGCTCAACCTCGGCCCAGACCGTGGATCCCACCCGCACGGGCGCAGGAAATCGCACCTTGTTCACCCCATAGTTGATCACCATTGTGGCGCCCTCGACCCGGTAGGTCTGGTCAATCAGATGCGGCAACAGCGACAGGCTCAGGAATCCATGCGCGATGGTGGCGCCGAACGGGCCAGCTGCGGCACGTTGCGGGTCAAGGTGAATCCACTGATGGTCCTCGGTCGCGTCCGCGAAGACGTTGACGCGTTGCTGGTCGATCGTCATCCGGTCGCTCGCACCCAGCTGCTCACCAGCCGCAGCTCGCAACTCGTCAGCTCCCGTGAACACCTTCATCGCGGTCTCCTCTGGTCATGATGATCCCCCTCTACCCTGCCTACCCGAGTCGGCGCAGCTGCGCGACACTGTGTCCGCGATGCAGGCAAAAACTGCATGCTATAATTGGCAGCATGAGCGGCATACAGATTCGGAATTTACCGGAGTCCGTCGTCGATGCCCTCAAAAGTGCAGCCACGAGGCGGGGGCAGTCCTTGCAGCGATACCTAGTCGAGCTGCTGACCGAACAGGCTCGGATCTCCACCACCATGGCAGTCCTCGACGAGGCAGCCGCGAACGCTCACCGGGCCAGTGCCGGAGCATTCGACTCAGTCGCGCTGGTTCGCGAGGGCCGTTCCGAACGGGACGCCGATCTGACCACAGATGTACCCGATCCACGCCGCGGATGAGCGCTGATCTGGTGGTCGGCGCCAACGTGCTCGTCGATGCGTTGACCCATGGCGGCGATCACGGCACGGCGGCCCGTGCCGCGCTGCGCGACAACGGCATTGCTGGACCGGAGCATCTCCGAATCGAGACCTTCCACGTCTTGCGAGCGCTGACGCGCCGTGGAACCTTCGACACGGACACCATGGGAGTCGCCGTCGAGCATCTGAGCCGGCTGCCGATCAACGTGGTCCCGACCGCCCTGTTGTTGGAGCGGATGTGGGCACTGCGGGAGAACCTCACTGGGTATGACGCCGCCTACGTCGCCGCCGCTGAGCATCTCGGCGTCGACCTCCTCACCCGCGACAGTGCCCTGCATGCGGCACCCGGCATCCGGTGCACCGTCCGCGTGCCCTAACCCGCTCGCACCGTCATCCGGGCGATCTCGACGGCCACCGCGGCTGCCTCCCGATCACCGAGCACGATCAGGTAGTGGTTGGTGTCGTCGATGAGCATGTCCCGCAGCCCCGGCAGGAGGTGCCTGGCCTCATCGACCACGATCTCCGGGACAAGCGGGGTGGGCTCGTCGGCAAGACCGCGAGGCGCCCGGACCAGGACCACCGGCTCCGGCATCCCAGCCACCGCTGCCCGGACTGCAGCGACATCGAGCTCGTCGCGCCCGTCGGCCCGCACGGCCGCCTCGACCACTTTCGAGCGCAGATGCCCGGGTGACCCGTCCAGGTCGTGGTCCACGTAGCTCTCGATATCCGCGTTCCAGCGGTGAATGAAGGCGGGGTGGCGGCGCCAGAAGTCGCGGTAGTCCTCTGGAGAGGCGAACTCCATCCGGAGCCGGGCCAGGGCCGGGCCGAGGACTGCCGCGAGCACGGCGTCAGAGTCTGCGTGGTCGGGGACCGCCAGCGGCAGCCCGCCGTCGACCAGCACTACTCCGGCGCAGCGGTCCGGGTGGGCGGCAGCCAGGCGAGCGACGATGTAAGCCCCCATCGAATGGCCGGCGAGAACCGCCCTCTCCACACCCCAGTAGTCGAGGACGGCCACCAGGTCGGCCACATGGGAGTCGAGGCCGTAGGGCCCCGGCAGGCCCGCACTAGCGCCGCGACCGCGCAGATCGGGCACCAGGAACGTGCCGCCCCGGGCCGCCAGGTGGCGGGCCACCACCGCGAGTACCCGGTGCGACCCGGTGACGCCGTGGACGCCCAATACCGGTGGGGCAGCGCCCGTTTCACCGGGACCCGCAACAGCGACGGTCAAGGGTCCGCCGGCGACCGGGACGGCAAGCTCCGTGTGGAACGCGGTGGTAACCATCACCGCCAGGGTAGGGCGCTCCATGCGCACCGGAACCGGTGCGTCGCCGAAGGATCAGCTCCCACCCATCATCGGGCACGGTGTGAGCGGAAAGCCAGGTAGCGAAGTAGGACGACGTCCCCGATTTGCCGGGTCTCGGCGAGTGTCATCGGATACTCGGGATTCTGGGGAAACCGTCCAGGGGACACGAAACGGGGAGCATCGCCGTCGCCGACGAAAAATGGAGCGATCACAAGGTGGATCTCGTCCACGAGTCCGGCTGTGAGGAACTGGTTATGGATCATGCCGCCGCCCTCGACCATCAAGCGTTCGACCTTGCGCTCACCGAGGTCATCCAGCACGGCCCCCAGGTCGATCGGCTCTCCGCCGGCCACCACGGTTGCGACATCCCCAAATTCCTTGCGAAGTGCCCACACCGCGGGATCCCGCGTATAGACGATCTTCTCGATGTTGCCTGAGGAGAAGAACCTTGCTGTCACGTCCAGATCGCCGCGACCGGTGAGCGTGACTTTGATGGGGTGCGGAGCTAGTCCACGCCGCACCCGCTCCTTTTGGCGCTCCACGGATCGCACGAGCAGCCGGGGGTTGTCTCGGCGGATCGTGTTCGCGCCAACCAGGATCGCATCGACGCCAGCTCGTACCTCGTCGACCCGGTCGATGTCCTCCGGATTGGACAGCATCAACCGGGCATCGTTCGTGTCGTCGAGGTAACCGTCGATGGACATCGCCACCGAGAGCAGGACATACGGGCGAGACGTCACAGTGCCACTCCTTGTCCCGGCAGATAGCAGCGTCACTCACCCTGTGCGATCAGCTCGCCCTCCGGAACCCACTGCCGCACCATCACAACCCGAATACTACGAACCAGGTCTGACAATTTCGGTCACTGCGGCACCGGGACCGGTCAAGGCCACGACTCTCTAAGGTCCCCCAGCAGGTGTGGCTCCGGCTCAGCGGGTGACCGCGATCGCCTGCACCGGGCAGGCCAGAGCACCCGCCTCGGCTTCGGACTCCAGGTCGGGTGGGACATCCGGGTGTTGGATCAGGCAGTACCCGCCGTCGTCGAGGTCGTAGACCTCAGGCGCGACGGCATTGCACTGACCATGGCCCTCGCAGATGTCCGGGTTGACTTCGACGCGCACGGCGTCCTCCTCGGCTTCGATCTCGGCGCGGTGGGAACCTGACCATCTTGGCCTCGGCGGTCACGGCGGCACACCCCGGGGGGATCACCCGGGACACTAGGCAATCCGGGTGTATTTCGATTGGCGAGAAAATCACCGACAGCTGGCTGGTCGCGGATCGCGATGAGACGTCGAAGACCGGTCGGGGTGTCATTGCTACCGCCCGGAGGGCCGCTGACCTCGGATACCGGGCTTCTACCGGGTGGATCACGACGATCCGCCACATCCAATCGAGTGACGGATGGTCCCCCGCATCGCATCATGACGCTCGGGTACCGGGGGTTAAGTCGATGAGCGAAGTCCGGTAGACAGTGCACTGCGGCGTGACGGCAGTGGCGCCGAGTCGTTGTGCAGGTGCAGGTACGTCCTCAGAGTGGTCGAGGGACGACAAGGAGGTCAGGTACGTGGATCGTCGGGTGCGGCGTGCAGTGTTGGAGCGTTTGGCGGCGGTCGAGGAGATGGCCGCACGAGCCAGTGCGACGCTGTCTGTGCCGTTAGCGCGCAGGCACATCAAGACCATCGCTGGAGGATGGCGGAAGGTGCTCACCGACCACCAGCCGGACGCCACCGGCCGCTGCCCCGTCTGCTCAGGTTGGCTTCGCCGCCGCCGCTGGCCCTGCGAGGTGTGGGTGACCGCGCACCGCCACCTCATCGGGGACAACACCGACCTGATCGAACGACTGCCAAGAAATTCCAACCCATTCTGCCGGCCGCGTCAAGTGCAGGTGGTTCCGCGACAGGTCGACGCGCCCGTCGCCGAGCAGGCCGCAGCGGGCAACGGTGCCCGGCAAAGCGAGCGCGGCAGGTTATCGGTACGTCGAGGTTGACCCACCGACCGCATCAACGGCACGGAAACTGTCGGGGTCCTCGCATAGCCTGGCAACCGTGCCCGAGCAGATCACTCTCCACCGAGGTGGCTGGATACGCCGGCTCTTCGTGGCTTGCTGGCGACATCCCTACGTCGTCGTGGCAGCTCTCCTTGCCTCCGGTATCGGTCTCGGTACTGAGGCCATCACCCCGCTGCTGACCCGGCTTGCGGTGGACGACGCCGTCACGGGCACCACCGAACGGCTGGGTTGGCTGGTCGCCGTGCTGGCCGGGGCGGCGTTGCTGCACTTCGGCACAGCTTTTGTGCGCCGATACCTCGGCGGTCGGCTGTCGCTGGACGTGCAGCACGACCTGCGCAATGCCGTATTCCGAGCGGTACAGAAGCTCGACGGCGCCAAACAAGATAGCCTGCGCACCGGGCAGGTGGTGTCCCGGGCCATCTCCGATCTCCAGCTGGTGCAACGCCTGCTGTCAGTGGTGCCACTGTCGGCGGGCGTGTTGGTGCTGCTGGCCGTCGCGCTGGCCGCGATGCTGTGGCTGTCCCCGTTGCTCACGCTGACTGCGCTAGTGGTATTACCGGCTACGGGCCTGGTCACCACCCGGATTCGGCGCAAGTTGTTCCCCGCCACCTGGTCGGCCCAGCAGCGGGCGGGCGAGATCGCCGAGCACGTGGAGGAGACCGTCACCGGAGTGCGGGTAGTGAAGGGCTTCGGCCAGGAGGCCCGCGCGGTGTCCCAGCTCGAGGACCGGGCCCGGCGGCTGTTCGCCGAACGGATGCGCTCCGCACAGCTGAACGCGACGCTCGCCCCGACGCTGACCGCGTTTCCGGCACTGGGGCAGGTGGCAGTGTTCGCCCTGGGCGGCATGCTCGCACTGCGCGGATCGATCAGCCTGGGGACGTTTGTGGCATTCGCTGCATATCTGGCAATGGTCACCGGCCCAGCCCGGTTGCTCGCCAGCCTGGTAGTTCTTGCACAACTGGCCCGTGCCAGCGCGGAACGAGTCCACGAGCTGATCGACTCCCAACCCGAGGTGGTCGACGCCCCGGACGCAATCGATGTCCCGGCGGGGCCGCTGGCGGTGCAGCTGGACGAGGTGCGCTTCGGTTACACCTGGAGCGAGCCGGCACTCGACGGGGTGTCCCTGCGCATCGAACCAGGCGAGACGCTGGCTTTAGTGGGCACACCCGGCTCGGGCAAGTCCACCGTCTCCCTGCTGTTGGCCCGGTTCTACGACACGCAGCAGGGCGCGATCCGGATCGGGCCACTCGGCCGCACCGTCGACGTCCGACAGCTACGGTTGGCATCGCTGCGCCGCGCTGTGGGGATGGTGTTCGAGGAGGCGTTCCTGTTCTCCGACACGGTGCGGGCCAACATTGCCTACGGATACCCGGATGCCACCGACGAGCAGGTGCGCCGGGCAGCGAAGGCTGCGGCAGCACACAAGTTCATCTCCGCGCTGCCGCAGGGCTACGACACGACGGTCGGTGAGCGGGGTCTTACCCTGTCCGGTGGGCAGCGCCAGCGGATCGCGCTGGCCAGAGCACTGCTGTCGGACCCGCGGATACTGGTGCTCGACGACGCGACCTCTGCGGTCGACGCTACGACCGAGGCAACCATTCACACCACCCTGCGCGCGATCACCTCGCGACGCACCACGCTGCTCATTGCACATCGCCGGTCCTCGCTGGCGCTGGCCGACCGGATCGCGGTGCTCGACGGCGGCCGAGTGATCGACATTGGGACCCAGGCCGAGCTGACCGCTCGGTGCGCACTGTTCCGGGCACTGCTCGCGAACCCGGGCGAGGTAATCGAGGACATCGGCGAAGTAATTGAGGACGTCACAGTCCCGTCGTGGGAGGCGCGAGAACCACCACCAGGATCGGCTGGCATCACCGCGCAGCTTTGGCCGTCCGACGTGCCGGCTGAGGTACCGGAGGACTCCCCCGACAGGGTGCGGGTCAGCCGGGCCGCACAGAACGCGGCGGGCGCTGGGCGGGGCGGGATCACGGTCGGCATGATGGGCAGCGTCGGGCCGACGCCGGAACTGCTCGCGGCGGTGGCCGCGCTGCCTGCGGCGACCGCCCGACCCGGGCTCGCCGGGACCGACCCGACCGCCCCGGACCCGGACTTTCGGCTCAGCCGGTTGCTGCGACCGATGTGGGGGTGGCTCACCCTCACCGCCATCCTGGTGGGGCTCGACGCGCTGGCGATCGTGGCGTTCCCGGCGCTGGGCGGTTTCGCCGTCGATGCCATCACCGGGCACGCACCGAACCTGCTCATCATCGCGGTCACCATCGGACTCGGCGTGATCGCCGGCGACTGGCTCATCATCGCCGCCCAGACGGTCGTCGCCGCACGGGCCGGGGAGACATTGCTGTACCTGTTGCGGGTGCGCAGCTTCGCGCACCTGCAGCGGCTCGGGCTAGATTATTTCGAGCGCGAGATGGCGGGCCGGATCATGACCCGGATGACCACCGACGTGGATGCGCTGTCCACGTTTCTGCAGACCGGGCTGTCCACCGCGCTGGTCAGCGTCCTGACGGTGGTTGGGGTGGCCATCGCGCTGCTGCTCACCGACGCCGGCCTCGCGGTGGTGGCAATGCTCGGCCTGCCAGTGCTGATCGCGGCCACTGTGGTGTTCCGGCGCCTGTCATCAACAGCCTACACCGAGGCCCGGGAGCGGGTCAGCGAGGTCAACGCCGACCTGCAGGAGAACGTATCCGGTGCGCGGGTGGCCCAAGCGTTCACCCAGGAGCGCCGCTCGGCCCGGGAGTTCGCCGCCCGCAGCGATGCCTACCGGCGCAGCCGACTGCGCGGTCAACGCTACATCGCCACCTATTTTCCCTTTGTCGCTCTGTTGTCCGACCTCACGCAGGCCGCTGTGCTGGGAGTGGGGGCCTTCCGAATCGCTTCGGGAACCGTCACTGCCGGGGTGCTCACCGCTTTCTTGCTCTATCTCGGTTTGTTCTTCGCGCCCGTGCAGCAGCTGTCCCAGGTGTTCGACGACTACCAGCAGGCCGCGGTCGGCCTGCGGCGTATCCGGGAGCTGCTGGACACGCCGACCTCGGTACCTGCCCCCGGTGCTGACGCGGTGCCGGTGCCAACCCGGCTGCGCGGCGAGGTAGAGCTGCGCGATGTCACATTCCGCTACCCCGGCGCGGTGCAACCCGCACTGGTCGGGGTGTCGTTGCGCATCGCGCCGGGTGAGACCGTTGCTCTGGTGGGGGCCACCGGAGCCGGCAAGTCGACCGTGGTCAAGCTGCTGGCCAGGTTTTACGACCCAACTGCTGGGACGGTGCTGGTCGACGGGGTGGACGTGCGGCGTTTTGACCCGGCGGCGTTTCGTCACCGGCTGGGCATGGTGCCGCAAGAGGCACACCTGTTCCGCGGCGACGTCGCGGACAACATCAGCTACGGCGTCCAGCAGGCATCCCCCACCGAGGTGGAGGCGGCAGCTCGGCGGGTCGGTGCGCTGACGGCCATTGCCGCGCTCCCGCGCGGGTTTCGCCAGCCGGTCGGCGAGCGCGGGCAGGGCCTTTCGGCCGGCCAGCGGCAACTAATCGCACTAGCGCGCGCCGAGCTGGTCAACCCCGACCTGCTGCTACTCGACGAGGCTACCGCCGCCCTGGACTCGGCCACCGAGGAGGTCGTGCTGGCCGCGGCCGACCGGCTCGTCGCGCGCCGCACCACCGTCGTCATCGCACACCGGCTGGCCACCGCAGCCAAGGCCGACCGGATTGTCGTGCTCGACGGCGGGCGGATCGTGGAGCAGGGCCGCCATCACGAGCTGCTCACAGCTGGTAGGCACTACGCCCGACTGTGGGCTTCGGGCTCGCCAGATGGGACCGTCGCCGCGTAGTGGGGACCGCGGCCGAGCGTCTGCAGCGGCTGCACCGGACTCCTCTTACTCTGTGGCGGAGGCTAGCCTGGAAGCGGCGCCAGGGCCCCTGACGCAGCCCCACGACAGAACGGATTGAGGCGACTTCCCGCAGTGTCCCGCAGCGACCAACCCGTCCAGTTCGGTCCCAACGAGTGGCTCGTCGAGGAGATGTACGAACAGTTTCTGACCAACCCCTCGACGGTAGATCCCTCGTGGCACGAATTCTTCGCCGACTACCGGCCCAGCGACTACCGGCCCGGCAACAACGGCGCAACGCCACGGAACAGCACGCACGTAACCCCAAAACAACCGCTGGTGACCGGCGCCCGGCAACAAACCACCGCAAGTCCGCAACCGCCGCACGACCGGGAACAGGAGACCGCCACCCCACTACGCGGCGCTGCGGCCCGGGTAGTGGCCAACATGGAAACCTCGCTAGAGCTGCCGACCGCCACCAGCGTGCGTGCGGTACCAGCGAAACTGCTCGTCGACAACCGCATCGTGATCAACAACTATCTCAAGCGGACCCGTGGCGGGAAGATCAGCTTTACTCACCTCATCGGGTATGCGGTGGTGCGGGCACTGGCCGAGCATCCGCAGATGAACCAGCACTACATCACCGATGAGCAGGGAAAGCCTGCTGTCGTAGCACCCGAGCACGTCAACCTGGGTTTGGCGATCGACCTTAAGACCGTCAAGAGCCGTAGTCTCATCGTCGCCTCGATCAAGGGTTGCGAGGTGATGACCTTCGTCCAGTTCTGGCAGGCCTATGAAGACCTCATCCGCAAGGCCAGGGAGGGCAAACTCACCGCTGAAGACCTCGCAGCCACCACGATCTCGCTGACCAACCCGGGCACCATCGGCACCAACCACTCGGTTCCCCGGCTGATGTCCGGGCAGGGCGCCATCATTGGCGTCGGCGCGATGGAGTACCCGGCGGCGTTCCAGGGCGCCAGCGACCGAGCGCTCGCCGACATGGCAATCAGCAAGACTATCACACTGACCTCCACCTACGATCACCGCATCATCCAGGGCGCAGAGTCCGGCGAGTTCCTGCGCCAGGTACACGAGCTGCTGCTCGGCGATGACCGCTTCTACGACGAGCTGTTCGCCTCGCTGCGCGTCCCCTACGAGCCGGTGCGCTGGGTGCAGGACATTCCGGAAGGCACGGTCGACAAGACCGCCCGGGTGCTGGAGCTCATCGACGCCTTCCGCAACCGCGGCCACCTGATGGCCGACACAGATCCGCTGAACTACCGGCAACGCAAACACCCCGATCTTGACGTGCTGAGCCACGGCCTCACCTTGTGGGACCTGGACCGGAAGTTCGCCGTCGGTGGGTTCGCCGGGCAGTCCCACATGCAGCTGCGCGACGTCCTGGGCGTGTTACGCGACGCCTACTGCCGCAACGTCGGCGTGGAGTACATGCACATCTCGACGCCCGACGAGCGGCGGTGGCTGCAGGAACGTGTGGAGCAGGTGCACGACAAACCCAGCAACGCGCAGCAGAAGTACATCCTGTCCAAGCTCAACGCCGCGGAGTCCTTCGAGACTTTCCTGCAGACCAAGTACGTCGGTCAGAAACGGTTCTCGCTGGAAGGCGCCGAGACCGTGATCCCGCTGCTGGACGCCGTGCTGGACAAGGCCGCCGAGTACGAGATGGACGAGGTGGTGCTCGCCATGCCCCATCGCGGCCGGCTCAACGTGCTGGCCAACGTGGTGGGCAAGCCGTACTCGCAGATCTTCCGGGAGTTCGAGGGCAATCTGGACCCTGGCCAGGCCCACGGCTCCGGTGACGTGAAATACCACCTGGGCGCCGAGGGCAAGTACTACCGGTATTTCGGTGAGGGTGAGACGAAAGTGTCGCTGATCTCCAACCCCTCGCATCTGGAGGCGGTGGACCCCGTGCTGGAGGGCATCACGCGAGCCAAGCAGGACCTCTTGGACAAAGGTCCGGAGGGCTTCACGGTGCTGCCGGTCGCACTGCACGGGGACGCCGCGTTCGCCGGGCAGGGCGTGGTGGCCGAGACGCTCAACCTCTCACAGCTGCGCGGATACCGCACCGGCGGCACTGTGCACGTGATCGTGAACAATCAGGTCGGGTTCACCACGGCGCCACAGTATGCGCGGTCCAGCGAGTTCCCCACCGATGTGGCAAAAACGATTGGCGCACCAGTATTCCACGTCAACGGCGACGACCCGGAATCCTGCATCTGGGTGGCCAAGCTGGCGATGGACTACCGGCATGAGTTCCGCAAGGACGTCGTGATCGACATGATCTGTTACCGTCGGCGTGGCCACAACGAAGGCGACGACCCGTCGATGACACAACCGAAGATGTACGACATCATTGACAGCAAGCGGTCGGTCCGCAAAAGCTACACCGAGGCGCTGATCGGTCGCGGCGACATCTCCGTGCAGGAGGCCGAGCACGCGCTGCAAGATTACGCGCAGAAGCTCGAGCACGTCTTCAATGAGGTGCGGGAGCTGGAGAAGTGCGCCGCGGCACCAAGTGAGTCGGTGGAGACCGAGCAGCCCCTGCCCACCGGGCTGGCCACCGGAGTGGACCGCAGCGTCATCGAGCAGATTGCCGACGCGCACATCAACGTGCCTATCGGTTTCACTCCGCACCCCAGAGTCAAGCCCGTACTCGAAAGACGGGCGAAAATGGCCCGCGAGGGTGGCATCGACTGGGCTTTCGCCGAGTTACTGGCGCTCGGTTCGGTGTGCCTGGATGGCCGCATGGTGCGGCTATCTGGGCAGGACACCCGACGGGGCACATTTGTGCAACGGCATTCGGTATTGATCGATCGCAAGACCGGAGCCGAGTACACGCCACTGATGAACCTTTCGCCGAGCCAAGCGAAGTTCCTGGCCTACGACTC
>JBOHFG010000100.1:0-41141 GCA_050699575.1 Pseudonocardiaceae bacterium | reverse complement strand
CTCCACAGCGGTGCTTCGAGAGGCAGTCGCGGCGCAGACGAGGCGTCGTATCCGGGACGCCCTGCTGCTGGCGCTGCTGGGTTTACTTGCCATAACCAGCCGCGAAATCGTGATCACGTGGACAGTGGCGGTTGGGGTGGCGGTAGCACTGCAGGCTTTCCGTACCCGGCGCGCGCCTGCAGGCGCAGGGCAGTCGCCAACGACCGATGCTGGCCGCACTCAGCGCAGCCTCGCCATGTTGGTTGTCGTCGCCTCGCTTCTTCTCTGGGTGCTCCTCATGCCGTTGCTGAACTCCCTAGGGAGTTCAGGCCTCCACAGGACGTCGAGTGCCTACCCCACTGTACTGCTGATCCCTCACGAGATCAGCACATGGCAGATCTTGCTGATCAGCAGTTTGCTACTGCTGATCCTCATTGTCGATGAGTTTACCGTCGTCAAGCTTATAACCAGCAGCTTTCGGCGAGATCACTTTGATCCAGACGCTAGCAGGGCGTCCTCTCAGTGGCAACAGCTGGTCCGGTCTCTTGGACACCGCTCTTTCCGCGCCGAGCTACAGCGAGTCACCCGTGCCGATGAGAGCTCGCAGGCCGCCACGGGGCAGGCCGACGTGGTCGTGTATCGCGGCAGCACCCCTTTCATTGGGGCCGGAGAACAGGTCGCTCACCATGTCATCTCATTACCACTGGAACCACCCGAGGATGAAAGTGACGTAGATACGGTCCCGATCAGCGTCAACGACCTGCACCGCCACGTGGCCAAGAGCCTCGCCACCTTGCGGTCCCCGTCCTCCCTCAGCCCAGGCCAGCGACTTGGCCAGCTTCAGCAGCGCGAGCAGGTGTTGTTACCTGCGGATAGGTTGCTGCTCAACCGAGCCTTCCAGAGCCAGCTGCCGGTGCTGCCCGATCTCTCCCGCCCGCCGCTGGCTCACCTTCCCCTCGATGCCGCCCGCGCGCTCGCCGAGAATCCGTTGGAGTGGGCTCGTTACTATCACTGCTTTCGTGTCGAGTCCTGGGATCGCGATCTGACCACTTCGTGTTACTTGCACGTCGGCACCGATCAGTGCATGCTGTACCTTGAATGGACTTACTGCATCCTGTTCCCAGTACAGGAACGCTACCGCTCGATCGACCGCCCCGCCGAGCCATCATCGGCAACGTTCGGTCGCTCACTGGCCAAATTGATTACGCTGCCCGCGAGCGTGCCAGCACGCCTGCGGTCGGTGTTCCGCAGGAAAAACGTGTTGCCGCAGCGCGCTGGCGAATTGGTACCAGATCGTTATGGTGCCGCAAAGAGCATACGTGAACTCGCGGCTGACACCCAGGCACAGACCTACTTTCAGGACGCCGATACCGAACGATACGTCAATATCATGGATCGCACGCTGGTCCGCGCGGTGGGAAAATTTCTCGAAGAGCGAGGATACTCGGTGGCAGAGTTCACCCGAATGGCGGACCCGGTCATCAATAACTACAATGTCCAGGGCAACGTCACCAACTCCATACTGGGTAACAAGAATCGAAACACGCGGATACCCGCTGGTGGAGCCAAGGGAGCGAGATGAACACGAAGAGACCACGCCGAGGCCGGGATTTCTTCGTCGGCGGTTCGATCACCGGCAGCATCATCGGTGATGACAACAGCGACATCAGCATCACGATCGGCCCGGACACCGAGACCTATTCCGCTGCTCTCGACGACCTGCGGGAGGCGATCGCATTGCTGCGGGCCGAGGTCGAGACCACGAGTGGCGGCGAGCCCGCGAGCAGTCGCGTTCAGTACGAACTCCAGGCAATCGAGGACGAGCTCGGCGAGGATGAACCCGACGGGGGGACGGTCCGCAGCCGATGGAAGCAAGTGCTGAAACTCCTCGGGCCGCTGAAAGACCTGGCCAGTGTCGCCCAGGCCACCGCTTCCATACTCACCCTCTTCGGCGGGAGCTGACTCGATTGCCTTGTGGGACGTGGGCGCGCGGCCCGAATGGCTGCGTTCCCATGTCCCACCGGTACCGGCCGAACTGACCTTTTGTCGACACCCCGGTACCCAGATAGGGCGCTTCTACACCCTTGCAGGGTCATTCTGCTATCCCCATGCCCGGCTTACTGCCGGAGTGGGTTGTGTAGTGGTCTGCGGTGGGGGTCGAGAATGGCGGGTGATCGGAACTCGACGAGGTTTCCCCGATGGTGATGTCCCATCCGGTGGCGTGTATCTATCGGTGGTGGGTGGGACAGAGCAGGCACATATTGTTCACTTCGGTGTAGCCGTCGTTATTCCACTCGAGCACATGGTGCGCGTGACATAATGCGGGCGCGCGGGCGCAGCCCGGAAAAGTGCAGCCGCGGTCTCGGGCAACCAGTGCTCGGCGGATACCCAGGGGTACCGTGCGCATGGCGCGGCCGACGTCCAGGGGTTCGCTGTCACCGCTCAGCACCACGGGGATGATCTTGGCGTCGCAGGCGGCCAGCCTGGTCTGGGCCACGGACAGTCGCTGGCCGTAGTCCAGGGTGGCCCCGGCCAGTTCCTTTCGTCCTGACTGACCGTGGACAGCAGGACCGCCATAGCCTGGGTGATCACCTTCAGCTGCCCGGTGCCGATCGCGCCCGACGCGAGTGCTGCGGCGGTGGCCGGTAGCTGGGCCGGGAGCACCTCGCCGGTCAGACTGCGCCGAGTAGCGAGCTGTTCGGCGTCGCGCATCAGGGCTCGAGCTTGGCCGTTGCTGAAGTCCAGCATCGCCGACAACAGCCGCGAGGTGGTCCCGAAGCCCTGCTCACCGGCCACCTTCGCGGCATCCAGCCCGGCGGCCAGCTCCAGCATTGCGGCGTGGGTCTTGCGGGTCAGCACCTCGATCCCGCACACCGCTTCCAACAACTCTTGGCCACGCAGTGCCGGGACCAACTCGCGTAATGCGTCGACACAGGCCACTGCGGCCTGCAGGTCGTCTCACTCGGTCGGTCTCATGCCCCGATCCTCCCGAGGCACCCTGACAATAACGCCGCCTCCGAGAGGTGCAGAGAACGACGATGCGACGAACGGTCGAAATTCAGCGACCAACGGCACCGCAGCCCGGGCGGTCAGGGGGTGACGGTGGTGAGGAAGGCCTGCCAAGCGGGGGTGGGGATGGTCAGGGCGGGGCCGGGGCGGTCCTTGGAGTCGCGCACCAGCACGCCCTGCGACGCACGCGCGACCTCCACGCAGCCACCGTGGGGGCCGCTGTAACTACTGGTGCGCCAGCCGACCTCGACACAGCCACCGTTGGGCGAGCTGTAACTGCTGGTGCGCCAGACGATGCCGTCCGGCTCAGGCACGGCCATCAGGGTTCCCTCGATCCGGGTAGAGCTCGGTTGCCAGGGTGGCAATCAGCTCCCGTGATTCTCCCTCGTTCAGGGCAGTCCCGGCCAGCGCAGCCAGGATGTGCTGGTAGGCGGCGATCTCTTCGCGCTCTTTCAGGAACACGCAGGAGGTCTGGCTGTCCAGGTAAACCACCGGCGGGAACTCGGCGAACTCCATCAGCATGAAGTGCCCGGCGATCCCGGCGTGCGCGCCGAGTGCGGCGGGCACCACCCGCAGGGTGAGATAGGGGCGTTCCGACATCCGCAGCAGGTGGTGCAGCTGGTCGGACATCACCGCGGGCCCGCCGACCGGCAGCCGCAGCACGAACTCGTGAATGAAGAAGGTGAACCGGGCCGGGCGCTCCCGGCTGAACAGGTGACGGCGGGCCAGCCGGGCGGCCACCCGGTCCTCGACCTCGTCCGCCGGAACCGTCCGCGGGTCCCGGATCATCGCGCGGGCGTAGTCACCGGTCTGCAGCAGGCCGGGCACCATCACCGCCTGGAAGTCCCGGATCGTGATCGCCTTGTCCTCGTGGTTGATCAACGTCCGGAGCTGTTTCGGCAGCTGGGAGCCGTGTTGCTGCAGCCAGCCGGAGGTGCGCTGGTCCTGGCACAAGGCGAACAGCCGGTCCCGCTCAGCGCCGATGACCCCGCACACCGCGAGGATCGCCGCAACGTGCAGCGGGCTGGCAGTGCGCTTGCCGGCCAGCAGCCGGGACACCCAGCTCGGTGACCAGTCGAGCAGCGTCGCGGCCTGCTGGCCGTTCAGCTCGGCCTGCTCCATCGCCTGGCGCAGTCCCTCGCCGAGCTCCCGGCTCCGTACCGTAGTTTCGCGATCGCGCATGATGACCTCCGGCGGCAACCTTAAACCCACATGGCGCAACCTGCCAATCAACTTCCGGTGACATGAAGCCCTTGCGTGACCAGGGGTCAATGAGTGTGCGCCCTGACTCGATTCGATCGGCCAGGCTTGACAGTGGCAGATAATAGGATTAAACGGACAAAATTCCGGTCGCGAACACCGGCGCGGTCATGAGGGTCTGGTGGTGTGCAATGGACATGGAAGTCACCGCGTGGATGTCGATGTACAACACGATGCATGCGCAGCAGGACCAGCGCCCGTTCTCCCCGGCCACGCTGCGGCGCATCGGCGGGTTCGCCCGGCCGCACCGCGCGCAGCTGGGATGCTTCCTGCTGCTCAGCATCGCCACGGCAACACTGGCAGTCGCGACACCGGTACTCGCCGGCCGGGTCGTCGACGCGATCGTGCGGGGCGCGGCACCGGGCGTCGTGGTCGGGCTGGCGTCGCTGATCGCCGGCATCGCGATCGCGGAGGCCGGGCTCGGGCTGACGAGCCGGTGGCTGTCCGCGCGCCTGGGTGAAGGCCTGATCCTCGATCTACGGACCGCGGTGTTCGACCACGTGCAGCGCATGCCGATCGCATTTTTCACCCGCACCCGCACCGGTGCGCTGGTCAGCCGGCTGAACAACGACGTGATCGGCGCGCAGCGAGCGTTCAGCGGCACGCTGTCCGGGGTGGTCAGCAACGTGGTGACGCTGGTGCTCACGCTCGTCGTGATGATTGGGATCTCCTGGCAGATCACGCTGCTCACGCTGGTGCTGCTGCCGGTGTTCGTGGTGCCGGCCCGACGGATGGGCACCCGGCTGGCCCGGTTGCAGCGTGAGTCGGCCAATCACAACGCGGTGCTGAGCACGCAGGCGACCGAGCGGTTCTCCGCGCCCGGCGCCACCCTGGTGAAGCTGTTCGGCCGGCCCGCGCAGGAGTCAGCGGAGTTCGCCGCGCGGGCCCGGCGGGTACGCGATATCGTGGTGCGCACCGCGATGGTGCAGTCGGTGTTCGTCACCGCGCTGATGCTGGTGTCCGCGCTGGCGCTGGCCGTCGTCTACGGGCTCGGTGGATTTTACGCGCTGCGCGGGCAGCTGGAGCCAGGTGCGGTCGTGGCGCTCGCACTGCTGCTCACCCGGCTCTACGCCCCGCTGACCGCGCTGGCCAGCGCGCGGGTGGAGGTGATGAGCGCCCTGGTCAGCTTCGAGCGGGTGTTCGAGGTACTCGACCTGACCCCGCTCATCCAGGACAAACCCAACGCCGAGCAGGTGCCGGATGGGCCGGTGTCAGTGGAGTTCGACGGTGTCCGCTTCGGCTACCCCGCAGCGGACAAGGTGTCACTGGCGTCGCTGGAGGAGGTCACGCAGCTCGACGAACGCGGCGGGGTGGAGGTCCTGCACGGAGTGTCGTTTCGGGCCGAGCCTGGGCAGATGGTGGCGTTGGTCGGCTCGTCGGGGGCCGGGAAATCCACGATCGCACAGCTGGTGCCACGGCTGTACGACGTCGAGGACGGCGCGGTGCGACTGTCCGGTGTGGACGTCCGTGACCTCTCCGCCGGGTCAATCCGCGAGACGATCGGGATGGTGACCCAGGACGGGCACCTGTTCCACGAGTCGGTACGGGCCAACCTGCTGCTGGCCCGACCGGAGGCGTCCGAGGACGAGCTATGGGAGATGCTGCGCCGGGCCCGGCTCGCCGAGCTCGTCGCAGCACTGCCCGATGGGCTGGACACCGTCGTCGGCGAGCGCAGCTACCGCCTCTCCGGGGGCGAGCGCCAACGGCTGACGATCGCCCGGCTGTTGCTGGCTCGGCCGCGGGTGGTGATCCTCGACGAGGCCACCGCACACCTGGACTCGACGTCGGAGGCGGCGGTGCAGGCCGCGCTGGGCGAGGCGCTGGCCGGGCGAACCGCAATCGTGATCGCGCATCGGCTCTCCACGGTCCGCGCCGCGGACCTCATCCTCGTGATCGAGGACGGGCGAGTCGTGGAACGTGGCACCCACACCGATCTGGTCCACGCCGGCGGCCGATACGAGGAGCTGCACCGGACCCAGTTCAACCAACCAGTCGCTGTGGCGGTTGATGATTATGCGTCCGCGGTCACAACTCGGGCGGTGTGACCGCGTCGGGGTTGACCCACACCACGTGGGCAGTGATGGTCGGTGGTCACCGAAACCACGGACCGCGTGTTCGAGTGACCGCAGGCTGACGACTGCGGCAGTGTCGACGCTGACGATCTCGACGTGGTCCTCGAAGGCCATGCCCCACGCCGCGATCCAGCCATCGGAGCGCTAGCCGTACTCCTGCACGGTGGGCAAGGTGTCCTACCACGAGGCCGCCGAGCGACCGGTCGTGGTGCGTGACCTCGACGAGGTCCTGCTCCCGCTCTACAACGTGCCCCGGGAGCAGTGGCCGCAGTATCTCCAAGCCGCCAAGGACTCACATCAGAAGGGCTGGTGGGAGTGCTACGACGCAAGCACGCTGCGGAGTTGGTTCTCCCCGTTCGTCGGCCTGGAACAGGGCGCCTTACAGATCCGCGTCTATGAGGCCCAGCTCATCCCCGGTCTGTTGCAGACCAAGGCCCACGCCGAGGCCGTCACGCGGCGGGACACTGCCGAACGAGCCGAGGACGAGATCGCCCACCACGTCTAGCTGCGGATGGCACGCCAAGCGGCGCTGCGTCGCGTGGTGGGCAGTCCCACCGTGATGAGCGAGCAACTGCGGCACCTCGCCGCGATGACCCACCACCCGAAGACCACCGTGCAGGTGGTGCCCTACGCCAACGGCGCGCATCCCGGCATGACCGGATCGCTTCGAGATCCTCGACTTCCCGTGCCCCACTGACCCGGCTGTCGCCTATATTAAGCACCGATCCGGAGCGCTCTACCTCGAAGAAGCACACGAGATCGAGGCACACACCGTGGCCTTCGCAAGCCGGCGTCGTGTTCTTCACCCACGCTGAGATAGCCGCCTGGCTCAACGGTGTCAAAGCAGGCGAGTTCGACGACCTCGCGTAGATCGTCTGCTCGCACTCCCGTTCCGAAACGGCGATCACTGCTCAAGGAGTCGAAATGGCACGCCTGCTTGCCCGGATCTGGCGGGGACTGCGCGGTCCCGCCCAGTGGTGGGTCCTCTGGGTCGCCCACGCCCAGTTCATCGCGGGTATCACCGGTCTCGTCCGCAACGATGCTGCCCATGTCCTGCTGCTGCGAGGAGACGACGGATGAGTGTCCTGACGCCGACCAAAACCCTGCGAGGCGCCACTGAGACGACAAGAGAGATCGCCAACCGGCTCGCCGACTCCCGTCGAAGTGGCTATGCCCACGGGGACTGAGGTCGGAACCTGCGATCCAGATGTCAGGTGTCGCGTGCACGAGTCCGCCGACGCGTTGTCGTAGAACGTGAGGTGGTGAGTGTGGGACACGGCGCAGCGGTCCGCTGATCTGGGCGGGGAAGCCGGACCAGCCGCTGAGGTCGTAGCCGCAGTAGTGCATGAAGTCACGGGTCCAGGTGGGGCCCTCGACGTAGCGGTGGGTGGCATGCCAGGTCGGGGTGAGGTCGACCTCGCGGGAGGCCATGGGAGACTCGGCTCCCGATGCTCCGGCTTCGCCGTGGCCCACTCACGAAGAAGCAGCCATCACGGAGCACGTCCGCTCGATGGCGCTCGCCAGAAGGCGGCCGCCATACCAAACCCCGCTGACACCAGCCCTCAGACGACAGGCCGAGCCGGTCAGCAGGAAGCGACCCGGCCGCGGGTCGGTGTCCACCTGCTCCTTGATGGCGGACAGCAACTCCGAGACACGCTGGATCTCATTGATGACCATCGGCTTCGGCAGGTCAACGAAGCCGTTTAGGTTCTCCTCCGCGGCCCGACGAGTGACGGCTCGGTCGAGGGTGCGCCACTCGGCCGTGCGCGTGGTTTCTCTCAGCTGGACCAGGGTGCTAGGCCGGCAGCAGCCAGGAGAAGCGCGACAGTCCCGGGCCGCAGCAGCGCGGCCTCAGATCGCGTGCACCTCGGTACTGTGCCGATCGGTGAGCAGGGCCCGCAGGTCATCCGGGTTACTGGTCAGGATCATGGAACCCAGTATCGCCAGCGCCTCGGCGGCGACCAGAGCGTCGGCGGTATTACTGCCGCCGGTTCGCCCGAGCAGCTGACCGGCATCCCGGCCAGTGGTGGGCGCTGTCGGTGCGGTGCCGTCAGCCGCTGGAGAAACGACCGGCTACAGCTGTCCTACTACTGGCTGTCCAGTAGTAACTTCTTTCCTACCAGCGGTGGCTAGCCCTGTCGCTGGGACGGCGACAGTAGTCGCAGTGCAGCGACCGTGATCGTCCGGCAGACCTAGCTGGCATGTTACTGCGGTAATACTGATGGTAGCCTGGGCGTATGGGTGTGAGCAGGCTATCGATCTCGGTCCCCCCTGAGGTGGAGAACGCGATCCGCGTCGCCGCCGAGGCATCCGGGCTATCAGTCTCCGTATGGCTTGCTCGGGCCGCTGAGCGGGCTGCCGCGGAGCAGGCCGCCATCGCGGACGGGCTGGCCGCGGTGGCCGAGTTCGAGGCTGATGACGGCGCCCTGACCGACGCTGAACGGGCCGAGGCACGTCAGGCGCTCAGCGACGCCGGGGTCATCCCACCGCAGCGGATCGCCAGCTAGGTGTCAGGGATCGTCTACGACACCGGCGCGCTAGTGGCCGGCGAACGGCGCCACCGCGGCCTGTGGGCGCTGCACGAGCAGAGCCTCGCCAGTGGAGTACGCCCGATCGTCCCGGTCGTGGTCCTGGCCCAAGCATGGCGCGGTGCGCCGCACGCGAACCTTTCTCGGCTGCTCCGGGGCTGCCAGGTGACTCCCGACACCGAAGACCTCGGCAAGGCAGCCGGCGCGATCTGCGGCCGCACGGGTACTTCCGACGTCATTGACGCGCTGGTTGTGGTCACCGCGCTACGTCTGCACGCTCTCGTGGTCACCAGCGACCCAGATGATCTCCAGCACCTCGCGTCCAGCCTGCACAACAAGCTAGCGATGTTTACCGTATGACCCTGCCAACCGTCAGGAGCGCGGTGGGACATCGCCAGCGGGACCGCGGGCCGCACCTCAGGAACGATGATCACGTTTTATGTGCCAAAAACGACACGTCGTGTCGTTTGGCACATAAAACGTGATCATGCCCTGCTATTGCGGCACCGGATCTGGCCTCAGCCCGTTGGTGTCGCCGCACTGCCACGGTGAGTGCGGGTCACAGAAATAGACGGCAAGCCAGCATGGATGGCGAACTCGGCATGGTGGACCATTTCGCCGAATTTCCCAGCGCAGTTCTCGGGAGATTATCTCTCGTTCCCGTGCGCGCAACAGCTCAGTCCCACTCATCAATCACCCCCCGGTAGACCCCTCGAAAAGAGGGGGTATCGCGACAGAATCACGATCTGCTATAGTAATTACTGTACCTCTCACTACGACGTGTGAGCTTAAACTCTAGGTGAACTCATGACGACTCAAAGAGACCATGACCCGTACCATGGTCAGATACCAGCCCACTGGCACGACAAGCCAACTGTGCTGCGTATCGCGCTGGGTAGCAAACTACGTCGATTGCGTGAGGAGAGCGGAGTCACCCGTGAAGCTGCCGGATACGTCATCCGCGGATCCAGCAGCAAGATCAGCCGGCTCGAGCTCGGAAGGGTCAGCTTCAAGGAACGTGATGTGGCTGATCTGCTCACCCTCTACGGCACCACCGACGAGCAGGAACGCGAGGCCTTCCTCGCGCTGGTCCGCCAGGCCAACGCACCCGACTGGTGGCGCGAATACGGCGACGTTCTGCCGAACTGGTTTGAGACCTACCTCGGTCTAGAGCAGGCCGCCTCAGTTATCCGTACCTACGAGCCTGCGCTCGTGCCCGGCCTCCTGCAGACCGAGGACTACGCCCGCGCCGTCGTACAGCTGCGTCACCTGCAAGGCTCCGCCAAGGACGTCAAACGCCGCGTTGCGTTGCGGATGGCCCGTCAAGAGTTCCTCACCCAGCCCAGCGCGCCCTACCTATGGGTAGCGCTGGACGAGTCAGCGCTCCGCCGGCCCCTGGGCAGCCAGGCGGTCCAACGTGCGCAGCTGCAGCACCTGATTGAGCTGGCGCAGCGACCGAACATCACCCTGCAGGTCGTGCCGTTCCATGTCGGTGGTCCCGCGGCGGTGGGTAGCCCATTCACCATCCTGCGGTTTGCTGAGCCCGGCGTACCGGACGTCGTCTACCTCGAACACCTCACCAGCGCCCTCTATCTGGACAAGGAGCACGACACGGTAGGCTACTTGGCGATCATGGATAGCCTGTGTATTGAGGCGGAGTCACCCGACGCGTCCATCAGCTTTCTGCGCAGGCTCATCGAGGATCTCCCCGGCAACCCCTGACATAGGAGCCTCAAACGTGGCCGATGAACGGTCCCCCGACCCGCACTCCACGCTGACCGTCAAGATCAATTTTGATATACCACACTCGGCGCGGATTTGGAATTACTGGATGGGGGGCAAGGACAACTACGAGGCCGACCGTGCCGCCGGTGATGCCTGGATCGCGGTGCACCCGGACATCGTCACCATGGCCAAGCAGTCTCGGCAGTTCCTTATCCGCGTGGTGCGTTTCCTGGCCGGTGAGGCCGGGATGCGCCAGTTCCTCGATATCGGCACCGGTCTGCCCACGATGCAGAACACCCACGAGGTCGCCCAGCAGATCGCACCCGAGTCCCGGATCGTCTACGTCGATAACGACCCGCTGGTGCTGATGCATGCCCGTACCCTGCTGGGCAACACCACCCCTGAGGGGGTGACCACCTACGTGGACGCAGACTTCCACGATCCGGATTTGATCATCTCCGACGCCCGCAACGTGCTGAACTTCAACCAGCCAGTCGCGGTCATGTTCATGGGCATACTCGGCCACGTTGCCACCTTCGACGAGGTGCGCTCCATCGTGACACGGGTGATGGCCGCCGTCCCATCCGGTAGCTACCTCGCGATATACGACAGCACCAATACCAGCGAAGCCGTACGCGAGGCCCAAGCGAAATACGATGAAACTGGAGCTGTGCCCTACGTTCTGCGCAGCCCCGAGCAGATTGGCCAGTGTTTCGAGGGCCTGGAGATGGTGGATCCCGGCTTGGTGTCGATCACACAGTGGCGGCCGGACACCGTGGAGGTCGGCACCGTCAAGCCGATTGACGCCTACGGAGCCGTGGCGCGCAAGCCGTGAGAGGAGAAACTGTCCACAACAGCCAGACTCCTTCCTTGGCGTCTTCTTACCCGCAACCATCTTTGACGACTCCCGATTCACCGCCCGCATCAGTGTTCGTCAGAGATGGACTCGTTGAGAGCGGGGTTGCGTTCCAGTTCAGCCAGAAACCGCTCAACAGTCCTGGCTCGCCGCGCGTCGTCAGCCAGGGATTCGCCGACGATCCGACTGGCGAGTTCTACGGAAAGTCGCCCGATTTCGGTGCGCATCTCGGTGATCAGTTGCTGACGCTGCGTCGCCAACAGCTGTTTGCCTCTGGCCACAATCCGCTCGGATTCCGCGTTGGCGCGGCCCCGCAGGTCGGCCACGATTCGGCGCCCTTCTTCACGGGCTTCATCGCGGATAGCGGTGGCCTGTGCATGGACCTCAGCAAGCTGAGTCTCATACCGTTCAAGCAGTTGCTGGGCCTGGGTTTGGGCCTCTTCGGCGCGACGGAGACCGCCCTCAATGGCTTCAATCCGCGCTTGGTACGTCTGCTCCATCTTGGGGAAGACATATTTCATCAAGACAAAACACAAGATTCCGAAAGCGACGAATCCGATAACGAGTTCACCCACCACCGGGATAATCGGTGGACTTTCCTCCGCGGCTACCTGCAGCGCACCAGACAGGGCATATGTCGTTGCCATAGCCTAACCGGCCCAGACGAAGCCGAATGCGATACCGAACAGTGCGAGCGCTTCAATCAGCGCAAAACCGAGGAACAGCCACGGTAGGTTGGCGCGAGCCGATGCAGGTTGACGAGCGCTTGCCTGAATGTAAGCCGCGAATACCAGACCGACACCCACGCCTGGGCCGATGGCCGCAAGGCCATATCCAATGACGGCGAGACTGCCGTTTACGGCGGCGAGAGTCAACATTGGGGTCCTTCCTGTGCTTGCCACGCGGACTCTCACGTGGATGAATAACCGACCTGCAATTAGTGATTTTTAGCCAAAGCTCCTTGTAAATAGCTCGCGGTCAAAATTGTGAAGACGTATGCCTGCACCAGTTGGACAACGAACTCGAACAAACTCAACGCGATCGCTAACACGAACGAGAAGGCTGAAAAAGTTTTAAAAACGAAGTTCTCCGAGGTTAACAACGCGGTACCGCCAAGCGTGAACACCAGCAGCAGCAAGTGGCCAGCGAACATATTAGCGAATAATCTGATCGCGAGCGTGGCCGGCCGCACAACCAAAGTGGAGAAGAACTCGATTGGGGTGAGCAATGGGTAGAGCCAGACCGGAACGCTTGGCGGGAACAGCATGTTCCTAAAGTAAGGCCCGGCACCGTGTTTACGGATACCTACCCAGTTGAACATGACGAAAGAAATTACCGCCAGTACCACAGGGAGTGAAATCTTGGTATTGGGCGAGATCTGCGCCAACGGGATAACACCGTAGATGTTGTTGGCAAGAATGAAGACAAACAGCGTGGTAAGATACGGCGCGAATTTAACACCCTCCTCGCCGACGACTTGCCTGGCCAGGCCATCCCGAACGAAACCGTAAGCAGATTCTCCCAGCCACTGCATCCGACCGGGGACAATTTTCGGACGGAGGACGGCCACAACAAAGAACATGGAAATTCCCGCAATGGCGATCCACGTCAGCAGAGTTAGCTTGGTAATACCAAATTCCACACTCAAGAAATGGAACTCCCACAATGGTGCATAGTTGAAATCCTCCACGCCGGGAGGAAACCCCGATGTCAACTGAGTGCCGCCGGGACAAGAGATCACCAAGTTGCCCTTCATTCTCACTAATAAATCGATATACGTATCAAATTTACCCAGACCGCGCATATAGTTGATGCTTCCCACGGGAGCAAGCCGGGTCTTTCTGGCCCCCGAGAGCACCATCACCTATTCATGTGAGTCCCACCAAAAATTCGCATACCGCTTAACGACGAGAAAAATTCCACCGGCAGCACCTAGCACCAGGCCTATCGGAAAACAGAATTTGATGGTGAGCCACCAGTCAATCAAAGCTCCTAAACTTCCCCAAACAACCATGCCACTAATGAGCGTGGCGAGAACAGCCCAACCAGTGCTCATACCCCATTCGGAGCCTTGATTGCGCTGGTCATCGGCCATGATGGCAGGAACACTACCCCACGATGAGACCCGGTACGAGGAGGATACCGACACGTTCCATCATGACGAACCCGATGTTCACCTCTGGTTCACCGAGCGAGGAACCTCGGGGCTGTTATTGATTTTCCCAACCCTCAGCGTGCACTCCGTACTGGTACGTCCACACCGCTTGCGTCGCTACCCACACAGCAGTGCCGGTCCCTAACCCCCACAACATTGCGGTGAACCCTGCCCAACCTTGACAGGAGACTGCGAATACCATAAACCCAATAAGCACAATCTTGAACACGTATGTCAACAGTCCCGCAGGGAGGATGAGTCGGCGATCCACCAGATCAGCCCAGGCGATGACCAAGGCGGAGAGTGCGAAGGATACTCCAGCAAGCCCAACTCCGGCCGCAAACCCCAGACCGCTAGCTGCGTGGCGCAGCCACCACATCAACAATCCGGCCGCCAACGCCAGCACCACGCATGCCGCCGACGGCCATATCACCGGCCACAATGAAGCGCTGCGCGCCTTTCCGAGGATCGATTTCCGGAAAAGTCGGATCAAAAATTCACCACTTTTCTCCTTGGACCGGCTGGACTGGCCCCCTTAGGGTCCAGCCTAGGCTGGACCATCTCCACGAGACCAGGGGTCTCCGCCGGCAGCCGAGCCGAGGAGCTGCACTGGACCCAATTCGACCAGACGACGGCCGTCATCACAGTCCGGTGACCGCACACACCGTCCGTGACAGCCAGACGCGGTAGGGTGCCGAGCCGGCGGACAGGTGGCGTTACTGCCTGCCATGGCCTGTTCGGCGTGGGGGTACCAACTGCGGTACGGCGGTGACGCCATGAGGGAGATGCGGTGCTCAAGGTATTCATCAGCCATTCCAGCAAAGATCAAAAACCCACCGAGGAGGTTCAGCAGTGGCTGGTTGCTGAAGGCCACACAGTGTTCCTGGACCGGGATCTGCGCAATGGCCTCGAGGTCGGCGAGGACTGGCAGCGGCGGGTCAACGAGCGGCTGCGCTGGGCCGACGCGGTGGTCTGCGTGGTCACCTCGGCTTTCCTCACCTCGCAGTGGTGTCCCTACGAGGTCGGTTACGCCCAGGCACGGGGTAGCCGGCTGTTACCGGTACTGGCCGAGCCAGGAGTGGATCATCCGCTGGTGAAGTCTGCGCATTACGCCGACCTCACCGAAGATCCCACCAAGGCTCGGGCAGCCCTGGTGGAGGCACTGCGCCAGATTGATGCCGCCGGGGGGCTGGGGTGGGCGGATGACCGGTCACCGTTTCCGGGACTGCGCGCGTTTGAGGTCGAGGATCATCTGGTGTTTTTTGGCCGCCATGACGAGGTGGAACGGCTGGCCGGCCTGTTGCGATCGCCCGTCGAGCGCGCCGACAAAGCGGTGGTGCTGGTGCTCGGCCCCTCAGGATGCGGCAAGTCATCACTGGTCCGCGCTGGGCTCCTGCATGTGATGGCTGAAGAACCGGGCTGGTGCACGTTGCCCCCGATGCTGCCCGGCGCCGACCCGGTAGCGGCGTTGGTCAGGAAACTGGCCGCCGTGGCACAGCAGCTCGGCCTGGACTGGACAGTGGCGGACGTGCTGCACCGGCTCGATGACGGTGGCCTGACGGGCCTGACGGATGATCTGCTGCTGGCTGCCCGGGCGCGGCGACTACTCGTGGTAGTGGATCAGTTCGAGGAACTGCTCACCCGAACACCCTCTCCGCAACGGGCCCGCTTCGCGCAGCTGCTGCACCCGGCGCTGGGTGGTCCGGTGCAGGTGGTCGCCACCCTGCGGTCAGAATTCCTGGACCAGCTGCTAGCTGACGCCGACCTGGCGATGCTGCCGACTCGTCCCTACCCGCTGCGGCCACTACACCGCGAGGCACTCCGGGCCGTGATCGAAGGTCCGGCCAAGCTGGCCGGGATCGCCGTCGACGACGACCTGGTGGCGCGGTTGGTCGATGACACTGACAGCGGCGAAGCGCTGCCGCTGCTGGCGTTCACCCTCTCCCAGCTCGCCGACGTCGGCCGCGGCCAGCTGTCCCAGCGACACTACGACCAGCTCGGTGGGGTTCAGGGTGCCCTGACCCGCCAGGCCGACATCGCCTTGGCCGACGCGATCGCAGCCACCGGTCGGCGCCGTGAGGAGGTCATCGCCGGATTGTTGCGGTTGGTCACCGTGGATGAACAAGGCCGGCCCACCCGCTGGCGGGTCCCTCATGATGAGCTGCCTGAGCCGGTGAGCCAAGAACTGGACATCTTCATCGATCGAAGGCTGCTCACCACCGACAAAGACAACGGCAACGTGGTCGTCGGGGTCACCCACGAGAAGATTTTGTCCGCCTGGCCCCCACTGGCCCAGGCAATCGAGAACCACAGGTCGGCGTTGCGAGCCCGCCGCGCAGTCGAGCAAGCCACCAGCGAATGGAGCAACGGCGGACGCTCACCGGCTCGGTTGTGGGAACGCGGCCAACTGGCCGCCGCGGTGGCTGACACCGGCGCCCGTTTTCAGGGCAGCGATCTGGCCACCGACCGCGTGGACCTCAGCAAGGCGGCTCGCGCCTTCCTACGCGCCAGTATTCGCCGAGACCGTTTCCGGCGGGGGCGAGCCATCACCGTGCTGTCGGTTCTGCTCGTTGTTGCTCTGGTCGCGGCGGGGATCGCCTACACCGAACAACGCGTCGCGGTAGAACAACGGAATGCCACGGCGTCCCGTCAGGCCGCTGGACAGGCCCTGGAGCTCCGCGACACCAACCCTGCACTGGCCACCCAACTCGGCTTGACCGCCTATCGGCTTGCCCCCACCACCGAAGCTCGCGGCAGCCTGCTCAGCACCCTCGCCACCCGCTACGCCACCCAACTGACCGGCCACACCAACGCCGTCTACTCGGTGGCCTTCAGCCCCGACGAACGCACCCTGGCCACCGCCAGCGCCGATCACACCGCCCGGCTGTGGGACGTCCACGACCCCTACCATCCCGCACCCCTGGGAACCCTCACCGGCCACAATAACGTCGTCTACTCGGTGGCCTTCAGCCCCGACGGACGCAGCTTGGCCACTGCGAGCCTCGATAACACTGCCCGGTTGTGGGATGTCCACGACCCCCACCACCCCATACCCCTGGGCACTCTCACTGGCCACATCGACAACGTCCTGTCGGTGGCATTTAGCCTCGACGGGCGCACTCTGGCCACCGCCAGCGCCGATCACACCGCGCGGTTGTGGGATCTCCAAGACCTCCACCACCCCACACCCCTGGGCACCCTCACCGGCCACAACAACGCCGTCCGATCGGTGACGTTCAGCCCCGACGGGCGCACCCTGGCCACCACCAGCACCGATCACACCGCGCGGTTGTGGGATCTCCACGACCCCCACCACCCCACGGCACTGAGCACCCTCACCGGCCACACCAACTACGTCAAGTTCGCGGCGTTCAGCCCCGACGGGCACACTCTGGCCACCGCAAGCCTTGATGGCACCGCGCGGTTGTGGGATATCCACGACCTCCACCAGCCCACGGCTCTGGGCGCCCTCACCGGCCACACCGACAGTGTCACTGCGGTGGCGTTCAGCCCAGACGGGCGCACCCTGGCCACCGCCAGCACCGACAACACCACCCGGTTATGGCACCTTCCTGGCCCCATCGTGGCCGGCCACACCAACTACGTCTTCTCGGTGGCGTTCAGCCCCGACGGGCACACCCTGGCCACCGCCAGCGCTGATCACACCGCACGATTGTGGGATCTCCACGACCCCCACCACCCCACGACACTCAGCACCCTCACCGGCCACAACGACACCATCCGATCGGTGGCGTTCAGCCCCAATGGGCGGACTCTGGCCACCGCCAGCACCGATCACACCACACGGTTGTGGGATCTCAGCGACCCCCACCACCCCACGACACTCAGCACCCTCACCGGCCACACCAACGCCGTCTACTCGGTGACATTCAACCCCGACGGACACATCTTGGGCACCGCCAGCACCGATAACACCATCCGGTTGTGGGATCTCCACGACCCCCACCACCCCACGACACTCAGCACCCTCACCGGCCACGCCGACACCGTCCGATCAGTGGCGTTCAGCCCCGATGGATATACGCTGGCCACGGCCGGCACCGACAACACAGCGCGGTTGTGGGGTCTCCACGACCCCCACCACCCCACGACACTGAGCACTCTCCTCGGCCACACCAGCGCCGTCTCTTCGGTCGCGTTCAGCCCCGACGGGCACACCCTGGCCACGGCCAGCGCCGATCACACCACGCGATTGTGGGATCTCAGCACCCCCCACCATCCCACGCCCTTGGGTACCCTCACCGGCCACACCGACTACGTCCACTCGGTGGCGTTCAGTGCCGACGGGCACACCCTGGCCACCGCCAGCGCCGATCACACCGCGCGGCTGTGGGAAACCAACGTCGACCGTGTCGCCGCTCGAATCTGTAGCATCAACCCCGCTATCACCAAGAGCGAGTGGGATCAATACCTGCCTGACCTGCCATATCAGCCCCCTTGCCAGCGAGCTACCTGAGCGCAAGCCAGAGACGACGCGGACGTCTGGCCACGGCCGTGGGCCCGCCTGCACCCTCGCCCGGACGCCGCCCAAGTACCGAGTGCACCAACCCGGCCACGGCGACTCTGGGCGTGTTACTACGGTAATACCGGTGGTGGTCTCGCCGGATGGGTGTGAGCAAGCTGTCGATCTCGGCCTCCCCCTGAGGTGGAGGACGCAATCCGCACCGCCGCCCGGTTGCCGGTCTCCCCGGATGGCTCGCTCAGGATGCGGAGCGGGCTGCTGCGGAGCTGGCCGCCATCGTTGACGGGCTGGCCGCGGTGGCGGAGTTCGAAGCTGATGACGGCGCCCTGACCGATGCTGAACGGACCGAGGCGCGTCAGCGCTCATCGACGCCGGGGTTACCCCACCACAGCGGGTGCTAGCTGGTCACCAGCGACCCCGATGACCTTCAGCAGCTCGCGTCCAGCCTGCACAGCAAGCTGACGCTATACACCGTGTGACCCTCCCGCCATCAGGAGCGCGATGGCGCTACCCAGGTAGCGACAACGGCGACGAAGTCGTCAAGGTCTGCAAGGTTCGCCAGCCGTTCGAGCACGATGCCATCGTCAACATCGACGTAGTCGTGCACGAGCACGTTCCGGAACTCCACCGCGCGACGCAGGCGGTCCGCGAGGTCAACGGACAGCACTCCGTGGGCGCCCAGCAGCCATCGGAGTACTGATCAGCTTGCCCTGACCGAGAGGCCCCTCAGGCTACTGATCGAAGAGCACACAGTACGAGGTCCGTGAGCCGACACGCGCGGCTACCTCAGCTGCGAGCCGGCTGAGGTCGACACTGCTCAGGTGCGTTAGCATCCGTGGCATGTCCGAGGTACTTGATCGTTACCGCACTCTCGCCGATGACTTCAGCGCCCGGGTCAACACCGTTCCCGCGGCGGACTGGTCCAACCAGTCGCCGTGCGAGGGCTGGCAGGCCCGCGACGTGGTCGCCCATGTCATTGAGGGCCACCGCCGCTTTCTCGCCACCCTCGACGGCACCCCGGAGCCGAGCGGCGACCCAGGCGAAGACGTCGTCCCTGCCTGGGCGGCAGCCCGATCCGACTTTGAGACCGCTCTGGCTGACCCCGACAGGGCCGGGCGCGTCGTGGAAACGCCGTTCGGGGCGATGCCCTTCGAGGCACTCATCGGCCGCTTCGTGTGCGTCGACCTGCTCGTACACACCTGGGACCTCTCCCGGGCGACCGGCCTCGATGAGCGGATCAACGCCGATGCGGTGGGCCACGCCTACGAGGGCCTCAAGCCGATGGACGCCATGCTACGCGGCCCCGGCAGATTCGCAGACAAGGTCACGCCGCCAGCGGGAGCCGACCTGCAGACCGAGTTCCTCTGTTTCCTCGGCCGGGACGCAGCACCCCTCCCCTAGAGCAAGATCATCCCTAGGGCCACGCATAGCCCTCAGATTCCAGGAAGACCTCGGTCAGCTCCAGCAAGGTCGTGAAGGGCCCGAACTCCGTCCACGCACACACCGTCGACTCATATAGCGCCGCCCCCCGGCAGATCGTCAACCCGCACTCGCAGGGCGGTCGCCTCGCGTCCTCGCCTGCCCGTCTGATCTCCGTGCTGAGACAGCCGATGACCTTGTGGTCTCTGGCGCCCTCCAGCACGTGGCGCACCCAGGTGTCGCATGCCTGGCCGAACTGCTCAGCCCTGGCGATCCACTCCCTGACGCAGGTGGAGCCGCCGTAAGCGCTGCGGATGTTCGCCCACAACCCAGCACTGAGCAGGATGTCCTGCCCGGCACAGACAGTCTCCCGGCCACCGGCCACCGAGGCGGCGACATGCTTGATGGGGTCAGCGCCGGTCATGGCCGGTGGGTCCACAGCGAACCAGGACAACGCGTGGCTGACGGCCTCCGCCAGGACGTCCTGTCTCCTGGTCGCGGGGTGCGTCGCTGGGCTGCGGGTGATCTCCAGCAGGTCCACCAGCCTCGCCTCGTACCGCAGGAGGTCCGTCCGGATGGCGGCCGGCGCGGCCCGGCGCGAGCAATAGTTGGCGATCAAGCCCAGGCAACCGTAGCACGATGAGGCGATGATGTTGGCCATAAGCGACCGGGCCAGCAGGCACGCCTCCGCGTCCTGGAGGGTGGTGTGCCACACCTTGGCGTAGACACCCTCGAGAAGACACACCCGCACCCGCATCTTCCACAAGGCATCCTGCAGACTCACGCCAGGAGCGAGGTAGAAGAGCAAATTGGACGTTTCGTGCAGGATACGCTCGCGCGCGTAGCCGAAATGATCGTTGAAGAGCCCCGTCACCTCTTGCACCACGCAGTGCGCTCGCGCGCTCACCGGCTTGCCCGGAGCAGCGAAGGTCTGCAGGGACGCGGCGTACATCGAGGCGTTGAACTGGAGTATCCGCCAGTACAGGTGGGCGTCCAGGGAACCGTCGTAGTCCAGCAGCCCCCACTCCGCCGAGGTCTGGTTGTCGAGGCGGCCGGTGTACCTCTCGGCGTCGGTGATGCCTGTATACGCCCACAGTGCGAATTCGAAGGCGCCAGCCGGTGTCCCGTCTTCCTGCAGCCAGGTCTCCGCGGCTATCCGGTCCAGGCCCTCTTCGGTGATCTCATCCGCCCACCCGTCGATGCGCATCGCCTTGGGGCACTCAGCGTCGTCATAAACGATCATATACGCGTAGAACGCGATGATCTTATTGGCGTGGTATCGGTCGTTGTACATGATGTACGGGAAGGTCGCGTAGCAGGGCCCACGATCCGTTGAGACAGTCACAGCGGCGAGGGACTTCCACGGCACCCTGTCTCTCAACCACTGGACGAGATACTCATCGTCGTAGCTCTCGCGGTTCATCCGGGTGCTGTGATCAGCATTGCGACCTTCGAACCCCTGCCGGTGAGCGAACGGGGGAGCCTGGTACTCGTCGCAGCTCGTCACCCGGTAGACCTCGCCCAGATAGCGAGGTGTCCCACGATTCCACTGCGCGATGAGGTCCTGGGAAACGGACGCACGCTCCTGCATCTTCAACTTCCAGCGCTGGAGCATCGCGCGTCGCTTGCCCATATAGTGCTGGACCTCAGAGTTAAAGACGTACTCGTGCTGAGTCCCCTCGGTTTCGACGTCCGCCAGCCCCGCCACGTCCCCGTACATCTCGACAATCCTCTTGGTGACCCACCGCACCTTGGGGTCCAGTGTCCACGGATCGTCGTGGGTTCGCGTCACGGTTAACGCGGGGTTCCTACCGACTCGTCTCTCGCCCTGCTCCGGCGACGTCAGCATGAACATACAAAATGCCTCCATGTGCAAAATTGGCTAGCCGGCGATGCGTTTCAGCTGTGCCGAAAGGTGCGGCTGCAGGGGCAGGCCGCGCAGCGCCCGTTCCTCGGCGTAGGCCAGGTCACCGTTGTCGACGATGCCGTAGAGCCGGGCCGCCGCGGTCGTCTCCCGGGCGGTGTCGGTCCGCGAGATGGTGTCGGTCTCGAGCTCCCACGCTGTCTCGCCGGTGCGCCCACCGTAGTAGATCTCGCAGATACCGAACATGTGCGCGAGAACCAGCTCAATGGTCTCGTCCTCATCCATCCGCCACCATCCGACCTCCCGGGCCGCGGGGCGCAGCACCTGACCGGATGAGCTCAGCAGCCACGCCCGCGCCTCGTAGACCAAAAACGGTCTGCCGTCGTGGGCGAAGGTGATCTGCTGGCCGTAGCGGAACTCACCGAGCAGCGAGGGGTACTGCGCCAAGCCCTCGCCGCGCCACACCCCCAGCAGGGGCGCGAGCGGCTCGCACTGCGGGTGCAACTCGACGCCGCGCCCTAGCTCGACGGCGTCCATGTCGATCGGCAGGTCCGCAAACCAGGGCAGGTTGCCGCCCTGCGGCACGTCGGTGGCTGGACCGGACTGGGAGATGTCACTGTTCACCCCTGAATCGGATCACGAATGCGCCTGTCGCGCTAGGCAACCGATGACATGGCAGCCGCATTTCGCACTATGGGCGGGCCACCCGGAGCTGTATGCTTATGGTCAGCTACTGAGGGGGTTGCTGTGACGCGTTCCTTTCGCCATGCCTTGGTATCGCTCACTACTGCCGTGGGGTGCGCAGCGCTCACACCGGCGGTGGCGGCCGCGGCCCAGTCG
Organism: Pseudonocardiaceae bacterium; assembly: GCA_050699575.1. GTDB lineage: Bacteria > Actinomycetota > Actinomycetes > Mycobacteriales > Pseudonocardiaceae. The sequence goes on along the minus strand of JBOHFG010000100.1, from coordinate 18,951 downwards.
GTCGCGGCACCATGCGGAGCAGCCGCGGCGGCCTGTATCAGCCTCAGCAGCCAGCAGGCCTGGCTGCTCAGCGGTGGCCGGGTCGTCTACGGGCCGACCCCGATCACGTCCGGTAAGCCGGGTCACCGTACCCCACCCGGTGTGTTCCGGGTGCTGTGGAAAGACCGGGACCACCACAGCTCGATATTCAACAACGCTCCCATGCCCTATTCAGTGTTCTTTACCGACACCGGTATCGCATTCCATGAGGGTAGCCTCAGCTCTCCCTCTCATGGCTGCATCCACCTGGGCCACAACGCAGCGAGCACGTTCTTCACCACGCTGTCGGTGGGCCAGGTTGTGCAGGTCGTGGGCTGAGCCGTCCGGAAGCCGCCGGAGACTGGCCCGCAAGAAAGTGAGCCAGCGCGGGTAGGAGGGCACGCAGCGCGCGGCCCCGATGCGACACAGCATCCTTCTCGGCGGGGTCCAGCTCGGCGGAAGTGCACCGAGCCCCGTCCGGGACGAAGATCGGGTCGTAGCCGAAGCCGTTGCTGCCGCGCGCAACCCGGGTCAGGGTGCCGCGCCAGCGGCCGTGCACCACGGTCTGCGTCCCGGAAACCGGGGTCCCGGATGGTACGACCAACGCCGCAGCGCACACGAACGCCGCGCCCCGACGATCGTCCGGGACATCCGCCAGCTGATTGAGCACCAGACGCAGGTTCGCAGCATCGTCGCCGTGGCGGCCGGCCCACCGGGCCGAGAGCACCCCCGGCATGCCGTGGAGCGCGTCCACCTCCAGGCCCGAGTCGTCGGCAACCGTGGCCAGGCCCGTGGCCGCAGCAGCACCCTGGGCCTTGGCCAGCGCGTTGCCCTCGAAGGTGGCGGCGGTCTCCGGGGTTTCCGGGAACGGCGGCACCTCGTCGAGACCCAGTACCTGCGTCCCGCTGAGGTCCGACGACGCTAGGATCCGCCGAAGCTCAAGGAGTTTCTGGGGGTTCCGCGTCGCCAGCAGTAACCGGACTGGACTCACGACCGGGGTAACTCACCGGGGTAAGGCTGGGCCAGCGCGGTGACTTGGCACGCAGTCAACTCCTGGCAACCCTTGAGCGCTAGGTCCAGCATCTGGTCCAGAGTGGACCGCGCGAAGGTGGCGCCCTCCCCGGTACCCTGCAGCTCCACCAGGGTACCGGTATCGGTGGCCACCACATTCATGTCCACCTCGGCGCGCGAGTCCTCCTCGTAGGGCAGGTCCAGCCGGACTTGGCCGTCCACCACACCGACACTCACCGCGGCGATGGAGCAGGACAGCGGATGCAGGCCGCGCAGCCGACCGGCGGCCCGCAACCAGGTCACCGCGTCGGCCAGCGCCACGTAGCTCCCGGTGATCGCCGCGGTGCGGGTGCCACCATCGGCCTGGATGACGTCGCAGTCCAGTGAGATGGTGTGCTCTCCCAGCGCAGCGAGATCGATGCACGATCGCAGGGCGCGCCCGATCAGCCTGCTGATCTCGTGCGTCCGGCCGCCGAGCCGGCCCTTGACCGATTCCCGGTCACTACGGGTGTGTGTCGAGGACGGCAGCATCGCGTACTCCGCGGTGAGCCAGCCCTGCCCGGAACCCTTGCGCCAGCGCGGCACACCCTCGACCACGCTGGCTGCACAGAGCACCCGGGTGGCACCGAACTCGATCAGTACCGACCCCGCGGGCCACTGCTGGTAACCACGGGTGATCCGCACCTCCCGGAGCGCCTCATCGGTCCTGCCATCCGCTCGCGTCACCGCGTCAGCCTACCCACGGCCGCACAATCCCGGCTGCACGGTCAGATCTCCCAGGCTGCACGGTCAGATCTCATAGTGCATCCCGGAGCGGACCAACTCCGTGGGTCCGTCGAAGGCGGCCTTGGCCTCCGTGAGCACCTGCTCGGCATCGGTCCACGGGGGCACGTGGGTGATCAGCAGCAAACCGACTCCGGCCGCCGCGGCGGCCTCTCCGGCGTTACGGCCGGACAGGTGCATCCCGAGCGGGTTGTCCGGCCGGTCCGGCCAGGACGCTTCGGCAAGCAGGACGTCCGCGCCGGTGGCCAGCTCGGCGAGCTGCGGGCACGGGCCAGTGTCCCCGGAGTAGACCAGCGCCCGCCCCGCGGAGCTGAGCCGCAGCGCGTAGGCCTCGCAGGGATGCGCAACCAGCGCGGCACGCACCTCGAACGGGCCGATCTGGGCCACATCGCCGTAGTCCCGGAAGTTGTACACGTCGGACAGGTCAGTCCGGTTGCGCTCATGCACGTTGGGCGCATAGGCGGCCGCCAGACGCTCAGCGGCGTCGGGCGGCCCATACAACGGCAGCGGCTCACACTGCGGTGGAAACGGGTGGTAGCGGCGGTACACGGTCAGCGCCGAAACGTCGGCGCAATGGTCCGCGTGCAGGTGGGACAGCAGCAGCCCGTCGAAGTTGAACGGGTCAAGGTAGCGCTGCAGCGCACCGAAGGCTCCGTTACCTAGATCGAGCACCACGCTGGTGCCCCCAGCCCGGACCAGATAACCGGACGCAGGTGAGTCGGGAGCAGGGACGCTGCCGGAGCAGCCCAGCACCGTCAGCAACATCTCGGCCCTCCCGGTCAGCGCACGGTGGGTACAGTCACCGCCAGCGACGGCCCCATGAACCGGTGGGCCAGCCGGGCGAAGGACACTGGATCTCCGGTTGCAGTGAACAGATGCTCGGTCTTGCCGAGGTGGACGCGCAACAGCTCGGCCTCCGTGAGCACCCGAAGCACGTCCTTGGCGGTCTCCTCGGCACTGGACACCAGTGCCACCCCCTCCCCCATCACGATCTGCAGCACTCCGGTGAGCAACGGGTAATGCGTACAGGCCAAGACGAGGGTGTCCACCCCCGCCCGCTGCAGCGGCTCCAGGTAAGACTGCGCCAGGCCGAGCACCTGGCGCCCCGAGGTCACCCCACGCTCGACAAAGTCCACAAACCGTGGGCAGGCTACCGCAGTCACCTCGACGTGCGGGGCCGCGGCGAAAGCGTCGTGGTAGGCCCGGGACCGGATGGTGGCCTCGGTTCCGATCACCCCGATACGACCGGAGTGGGTGGCGACAACAGCTCGGCGCACCGCCGGGCGCACCACCTCCACCACCGGGATCGAGTAACGCTCCCGGGCGTCGGCCAGGCAGGCCGCGGAGGCCGTGTTGCAGGCGATGACCAGCAGCTTCACCCCGCTTTCCACCAGCTCGTCGGCCACCGCCAGGGCGTGCGAACGGATCTGCGCGATCGGCAGCGGGCCATACGGGCCGTGCGCGGTGTCGCCGACATAGTGCAGCCGCTCCCGCGGTAGCTGATCAGCGATGGCGCGCGCGACGGTGAGCCCGCCAACTCCGGAGTCGAACACGCCGATCGGGGAGTCCGGATCGGTCACGAGCCGGGGGGCCTGGGTTGGTCGATACCGGCTCGACCAGCACGGGCTCGAGCGAACATCTGGGCTGCGATCAGCCCGCCGAGCGCGCCGAACAGGTGGCCTTCCCAGGAGATTCCGACCGCGCCCGGCAGTACACCCCACAGCGCACCGCCCCAGACCGCGAACAGCACCACTGCCAGCAGGATCTGCGCCGGACTGCGGGCGACGAAACCCCGAGCAAGCAGGAATACCAACCAGCCAAAGATCAGAATCGAGGCACCGAGGTGCACGCCGGGGCTTCCCGTCAGCCACGTTCCCAGGCCGCCGACCAGCCAGATCGTAGCGGTCACCGCAACGAATTGGCCCACGCCGCCAGCCAGCGCGAAGAACCCGAGCACCAGCACCGGCACCGTGTTGGCCACCAGATGCTGCCAACCGTGGTGCAGCAGCGGAGCCCACAAGATCCCGTCTAGCCCATCCAGGCGTCGCGGCCGGATACCGTCGGTATCCAGAGCGCCGCCCAGCACGGTGTCCACCGCCTCGGTGAGATATAACACTCCCGTAAACGCAGCGATGATCATTGCAGCTTGCCCAGGACGCGCTGGCAACACCCGCGACCGGGCCTGATCCACAGAACGCACACCCGACACGCCCGCCGAGACTACCCTCGCTCCCTAAGAGAACCCTGTGTCCTGCGCATTCAACCAGCTCAGCGGGCTTATTTAGGCATCGATAACCGGCTGATGAGCACAGGTGAAGTGGAGTTAGGCCCAGAGGTGACCGTCCAGGCGGGCGGCGGCTTCCGCGAGGTCGCCGGAGTACGCGCCAGTCGACAGGTATTTCCAGCCGGCATCGCAGATTACGATGACGATATCGGCCGGCTCCCCGGTACCGGCGGCCTTCTCGGCGACGGCCAGCGCGGCGTGCAGGATTCCACCGGTGGAGATACCGGCGAAGATGCCCTCGGTTTCCAGCAGCTCACGGGTACGACGCAACGCGTCGAAGGAGCCGACGGAGAACCGGCTGGTGAGCACCTCCGGGTCGTAGAGCTCGGGCACAAATCCCTCATCGAGGTTGCGCAACCCGTAGACCAGTTCCCCGTAGCGCGGTTCCGCGGCGATGATCTGCACATCGGGCTTGTGCTCCCGCAAGTAGCGGCCTACCCCGATTAGCGTGCCGGTGGTGCCGAGTCCGGCAACAAAATGTGTCACAGTAGGCAGATCGCGCAGAATCTCCGGACCAGTGGTGCGGTAATGCGACGCCGGGTTGGCCGGGTTGCCGTACTGGTAGAGCATGACCCACTCAGGATGCGCCGCAGCCACTTCTTTGGCCCGGGCCACCGCTTGGTTGGAGCCGCCCGCCGCCGGCGAAAAGATGATCTCCGCACCGTAGGCCTCGAGGAGCTGCCGCCGCTCGATCGAGGTGTTCTCCGGCATCACGCAGACCAACCGGTAACCCTTGAGTTTCGCCGCCATGGCCAGCGAGATCCCGGTGTTACCCGAGGTCGGCTCGAGGATGGTGCTGCCCTTGGTGAGCCGGCCGGACCGCTCGGCGTCCACGATCATCGCCAGCGCCGGGCGGTCCTTAATCGAACCGGTGGGGTTGCGGTCCTCCAGCTTGGCCCATAACCGCACATCAGCTGCGGGCGAGAGGTTAGGCAGCCCCACCAGCGGAGTGTCACCCACGGCGTCCAGCAGCGAGTCATACCGGGCCATCTGCGCTCCCTTCGGTCGCGCTCGTGAGTGGCATTGAGTGCTATAACACTGTTTGCCACTCACGACCCGCCGGCGACGGCTGGCAGGATCGTGACGTTGTCACCGTCACGCACCGCCGCCGCCAAGCCGCCAGCGAAGCGCACATCCTCATCGTTGAGGTAGACGTTGATGAACCGGTGCAGGGATCCGTCCTTGACCAGCCGGCCCTGGATCCCCGAGTGCCGGGTCTCCAGGTCCTCGATCACCTCGCCCAAGGTGGAGCCGGACGCCTGCACGGACTTCTCGCCCCCGGTGTGGGTACGCAGGATGGTGGGCACGGACACGGTGACGGCCATGGTCGGATCCTCCTCTGGGTGCGGCGAACTCACCAGTACCTGTACGCACCCTTCCGCGGAAGGCGCGCAACTCACGACGCGTCGGGGACGTCGTCGGCACCGGTGTGGGAGAACATGTACGACTCGACAACCTCGACCGGCTCTTCGGTGACCACACCGTCGATGATGCGGTAGGAGCGCAGCTCGTGGACGTCCGGATCACGGGTGGAGACCAGCACGTAATGTGCATCGGGGTAGCCAAAACCGCTCGCGAAGTCGATGTCCGTGCGCGACGGGTATGCCTCGGTCATGGTGTGCGAGTGGTAGAGCACCACCCGCTCCTCGCCTTGGAGGTCCAGCTCGCGCTCAAGCCGGAAATCTTCCATGGAGTCGAATCGATGATAGGTCGGAGAGCGCTCGGCGTTGGTCATCGCGATGAACCGCTCCGGACGGTCGGCGCCCACCGGGCCGGCGAGCACACCGCATGCCTCGTCTGGGTGATCTCGCCGGGCGTGTTGCACCATCGCGTCGACGAGGTCGCGGCGGATCGTCAGCACAGTGCCATCCTACGTGCCGGGATGAGACTCACGTGCTGGCCAGCACGTGAATGAGAGAGTCTTGCACCCACGTGAGCCAGTGGTACACGATCAGGTGCGGCGCGCGGGGATCGTCGGCGGGAAGCTCGTCGGGCATGTCCTCGGTGACGTCGAGCACCGTGCCCAGGGACAACCGGACGTCGTTGAGCGCGCACAGCCACGCCTGGGCCTGCTCATCGGACAGGCGTACTCGCCCACCCCGCGCCGGGCAGGTGTCCAGCACGACACCGGCCGCCCCGTCCTTGACGGCCAGCAACGCGGGCTCGTGCAGCGCCCGCATTCCCCCGGACAAGGTGGCATCCTCGCGGTGGAAATCGGGGAGCAGCCGGGCCAGCACGTGGTCATCAGGTGGAGTGGTGGGGCCGGCAGTGATGCCGGTGAGCTCGGCCAACTCATCGTGTGGGGTCGCCGCGGCCCGAACCGCGAGCATGTCGCGGACCTGGCCGACCAGGCCGCGCAGCAGCTCCGCCTCCCGCTCGGTCAGCCCGGCCACCACCAGCCCGCCGCGCCGCCGCCAGCCGTTCACGCGTCACGCTGCATGGTCGCCCAGAGCCCGGCGCCGTGCAGCTTCGCGACGTCGACCTCCACCTTGTCCCGGGAACCGCAGGTCACCACGGCCCGTCCCTTGTGGTGCACGTCGAGCATCAGTTTGGTGGCTTCGTCGCGGCTGTAGCCGAAGAGCTGCTGGAACACGTAGGTAACGTAGGACATCAGGTTCACCGGATCGTTCCAGACGATCGTCAACCAAGGCCGGTCAGCGATACCAGCCTCATCCACCCCCGGGTCGACCTGCGTCTCCTCCACCCCAACAGCCGCACTCATGCACCCATACTCCCACTCTCTCACCCCTGACATGGAGCCATGTCGGGGTAACCAATCGGCAATAGCCCCGATATGGCTCCATGTCAGGGGATGCGGACCTGTAGCGTGACGCGGCGTGACTGGGGTTGGGGGGTTGTTGGGGGCGGCGGTGCGGGCGTTGGGTGGCAGTGAGCGGGCTGGGCAGATCCTCATGGCCGAGGCGGTGGACCGGGCAATCCGCACCGGCGAGCACCTCGCGGTGCAGGCCGGTACCGGTACCGGCAAATCACTGGCCTACCTGGTCCCGGCGATCCGACACGCCGTCGAGGCCAGCACGACCGTGGTGGTCTCCACCGCAACCATTGCGCTGCAGCGCCAGCTGGTGGACCGTGACCTGCCTCGGCTGGCCGGTGCGCTGAAACCGCTGCTGGGCAGCACCCCGAGCTTTGCGATCCTCAAGGGCCGGCGCAACTACCTGTGCCTGCACCGGCTGAACACCGGGCCACTCGACGAGGGCGAAGACCTGTTCGAGGCTGCGGCGGCAGCCTCCCCGACGTCAATGCTGGGCCGCCAGATCACCCGGCTGCACGAATGGTCCACGCAGACCAGCACCGGGGACCGCGACGAGCTGGTCCCCGGGGTACCCGACCGGGCCTGGCGGCAGGTGTCGGTCAGCGCCCGGGAATGCCTGGGCCTGTCCCGCTGCCCGGTCGGCCTGGACTGCTTCGCTGAACAGGCCAGGGCCCGGGCCGGACGGGCCGAGGTGGTGATCACCAACCATGCGCTGCTGGCCATCGATGCCATGGGTGAGCACCAGATACTCCCCGACCATGACGTCGTGATCATCGACGAGGCACACGATCTGGTCGACCGGGTCACCAGCGCGGCCACCGAGGAGATCACCGCATCGATGATCGAGACCGCAGCCCGCCGCTGCGGCCGGCTGATCGACCAGCAGATCGCCGACGAGCTGGCCGCGGCAGGTGACGGGCTGGCGATGCTCCTCGGCGACGCAGAGGTACAGCGGTGGGACGTGCTGGGTACGGCGGTGGCCAGTGGGCTCACCGCGACGCGCGACGCGGCGCACCGATGCATCACCGCGCTGGGAACCGAGCGCCGGGAGGAGCCCGACGCCGCCGCCAACCGCCGGCTCGCGCTGGCCGCGCTGGACCAGGTGCACTCGGCAGCCGCCCGGGTGCTGAGCGCCTTCCCGGACAGCGAGGCCGACCGTCGTGACGTGGTCTGGCTGGCGGAAGAGACCGTGCGCGGGCGGGTGCTGCGGGTGGCACCGCTGGGCGTCGCCGAGTTGCTGCAGCAGCGGCTGTTCGCCAAGCGGACAGTGGTACTCACCTCCGCCACCCTCACCTTGGGCGGGACATTCGACGCGCTCGCCTCCCAGTGGGGCCTGCCCCGGCAGTCGTCCTCGCGACTGGACGCTGCACCCGCCACCGCCACCCCACGACCGCCGCCGGCCGACGACGCCGGCCTGGCCTGGGCTGGGCTCGATGCGGGCTCGCCGTTCGAGCACCGCCGCACCGGGATCCTCTACACCGCCGCGCACCTGCCCACCCCCGGCCGCGACGGACTCACGCCGGCCTGCCTCGACGAGCTCGCCACGCTGGTCACCGCGGCGGGTGGGCGCACCCTCGGACTGTTCTCCTCAATGCGGGCCGCCAAGCAGGCCACCGAGGCACTGCGGTCCCAGCTGGACGTCCGGATCCTGTGCCAGGGCGACGACGCGACCGGCCTACTGGTGACGCAGTTTGCGCAGGACGAACCGACCTGCCTGTTCGGCACCCTGTCGCTGTGGCAGGGGGTGGACGTACCCGGCCGGTCACTGTCTCTGGTGGTGATCGACCGCATCCCGTTCCCCCGCCCGGACGACCCGCTGAGCTCAGCGCGGCAACGCGCGGTAGCCGCTCGCGGTGGCAACGGGTTCCTCGAGGTGGCGGCGACGCACGCCGCGCTGCTGCTCGCGCAAGGCACCGGCCGGCTGTTGCGCTCGACCGAGGACCGCGGCGTGGTGGCGATCCTGGACCCCAGGCTGGCCACTGCCCGCTACGGTGGTTTCCTGCGCGCCTCGCTGCCACCATTCTGGCCCACCACGGATGCCGCCGTCGCACGGGCCGCACTGACCCGCCTCGTAAGCGCGCACTGATCGTCGAAAGTGAGCCGTGCGGACGCGCACGACGATCATGGGACCTGGACTGCGACGGTGATGGTGCCCGGGGAGACCTCGGTGAAGCCGGCATCGCGTACGACGAGCACGCCGTGGTCGCGCCAGGCCCGCTCCGGTCGCTCCTCCGTCGCCAGCCTGGCCCACTGGTGCGGGCTGGCGGTGCGCACCGAGCACCGGTAACCGCCGGCCGCCCAACGCTCCAGCTCGGCGACCCGGCAGTCGGCGGCCAGCAGGGTCGCGAGCAGCATGGTGGCATGGCCGACCTGCGCTGCCGCCTTGCCCACGGTCATCGCCGGCTCCGGCGGGAGCCAGAGCACCGGAAGCCCGTCCGGTGGCAGGCCGGCGTCGTCGGGTGGCACATCGGTGCCGCCGATCTGCAGGCGTGTCACGGCTCGCGGGGTCTCGGCGACCAGACCGGGCACGAGCGCCCGCACCTGCGCGTCACCAACCTCGACGGTGACGCCGGGCAGTTCGGTGACCGCGACCCATTGCGCGCCGCGGGCCCGGCGGGTGATCTTGCGGATCCCGCCCGTCAGCCAGGACTGCACGTCGGGATGCCACGGACCACCCGGCTGCGCACGCTCATCAAGGCACAGTGCCACCGCTGCCGAGGCCGCCGCTTCCAGATGTCCCAGTGCCATCCGGCCTCATGTCACAGTGGCACCCGGCGCAGCAGTCCCTCGGCAGCGTCAGCGGCTTCCACCTCGTCGCGGGTCACGCCCAGCACGAACAGCACGACGTCCAGGAACGGCAGGGTGATCGCAGCGTCCGCGACTTCCCGCAGCGCGGGCTTGGCGTTGAACGCGACACCCAGGCCGGCGGTGGCGAGCATGTCGATGTCGTTTGCCCCGTCCCCGACCGCGACGCACTGGGCCAGCGGGACCCCGAAGTGCTCCGCCGCCCGGCGCAGCGCGTCGGCCTTCCCGGACCGGTCCACCACCGAGCCGATGACCTGGCCGGTGAGCTTCCCGTCCTGGATCTCCAGCTCGTTGGCAGTGCAGAAGTCCAGCCCCAGATCCTCGGCAACTGGTCGCACGACGTGGGTGAAGCCACCCGAGACGGCTCCACAATGGAATCCCAATCGCTTGAGGGTTCGCACCGTCGTGCGGGCCCCGGGCGTGAGCTCCAGGGAGTTGGCCACCTCGGTGAGCGCGCTGGCCGGCAAGCCCGCCAGCAGGGCGACCCGGCGACGCAACGACTGGGTGAAGTCCAGCTCCCCGCGCATCGCGGCTTCGGTGATCAAGCGTACTTCGGGCCCGCAGCCCGCGTGCTCGGCAAGCATCTCGATCACCTCGCCCTGCACCAGCGTCGAATCGACATCGAAGACGACCAGACGCTTGGCCCGGCGGGCGATCCCCACCCGTTCGATGGCGAGGTCGACCTCACCGTGTGCCGCGACCCTGCCCAACATGGCACGCAACGCGGCGTCAGCGGCCTGGGCATCACCGTTGCTAGGCACCGACACCAGCAGCTCGAGCCCGGTCACCGGGTAATCCGCAATCCGCCGGATGGCGTCAATGTTGATGTCCAACGCGGCCAGCGCGCGGGTCATCTCGGTGAACGCACGAGCGGTGACCGGCCGGCCCAGCACCAACAGGACGTGGGTGGACCTGCGGGCATTCGCACCCACCGCGTCGGCGTCGACCTCGACCTCGACCTGCATCCCGATGCTGGCCATGGCCTGCTCGGCGGCCTCCTGCAGGTCCTCGGGATCAGCCGAGCTCACCACCAGCACGCCGAGAATAATCCGGCCCCGGATCACCACCTGCTCCACGTCGAGGATGTCCACTCCATGCCTGGTGAGCGCGGAGAAGATCACCGACACGACACCCGGCTTGTCCCTCCCGGTGACGGTCACCAGCAGGGTTGTCCGTGGGTGGCCGCTCACGTGTCTCGCGGGTCGTCAATCTCGCCTTGCTGCACGGCGAATGCCGCCCGCTCGCTGGGCGCCGGCCCGTGTACATGACCACCAACCTCTGACTCGGCTCGCATGCGGCCCGACATGTGCGGGTAGTGCAGTTCAAAAGCCGGCCGTTCAGACCGGATACGCGGCAGCTCGGTGAAGTTGTGTCGCGGCGGCGGGCACGAGGTCGCCCATTCCAGGGAGTTGCCGTATCCCCACGGGTCGTCGACGGTGACGACCTCACCGTAACGGTAGCTGCGGAACACATTCCACAGGAATGGGAGCGTGGACGCGCCGAGCACGAAAGCACCGATCGAGGACACCATGTTGAGCGTGGTAAAGCCATCACTGGGCAGATAGTCGGCGTAGCGACGGGGCATGCCCTGGTTGCCGACCCAGTGCTGCACCAGGAAGGTCAGATGAAAACCGACGAACGTCGCCCAGAAATGGAACTTACCCAGCGGCTCATCGAGCATCCGGCCGGTGACCTTCGGGAACCAGAAGTAAATTCCAGCGAAAGTGGCGAACACGATGGTCCCATAGAGCACGTAATGGAAGTGCGCCACCACAAAATAGGTGTCGCTGACATGGAAGTCGATCGCCGGGGCGGCCAGCAGCACCCCGGTCAGACCGCCGAGCAAGAAGGTGACGAGGAATCCGAGAGAGAACATCATCGGGGTCTCGAAGGTGAGCTGCCCGCGCCACATAGTGCCGATCCAGTTGAAGAACTTGATGCCGGTGGGGACCGCGATGAGGAACGTGGTGAACGCGAAGAACGGCAGTAGCACGGCCCCCGTGGCGTACATGTGGTGCGCCCACACCACCACGGACAGGGCGCCGATCGACAAGGTGGCGAAGATGAGGGTCTTGTACCCGAACAGTGGCTTGCGACTGAAGACCGGGAAGATCTCCGACACGATGCCGAAGAACGGCAGCGCAACGATGTACACCTCGGGGTGGCCGAAGAACCAGAACAGGTGCTGCCAGAGGATGGCCCCACCGTTGGCCGGGTCGAACACGTGCGCCCCGAGGCGCCGATCAGCCTCCAGCCCCAGCAGTGCCGCGGTCAGGATCGGGAATGCCAGCAGCACGAGCAGTGACGTGACGAAGATATTCCAGGTGAAGATCGGCATCCGGAACATCGTCATTCCGGGTGCGCGCAGGCAGACCACCGTAGTGATCATGTTGACCGCACCTAAGATGGTGCCCAGTCCGGCGAGCACCAGCCCCATGATCCACAGGTCTGCACCCGCGCCCGGGGAGTGGATGGCGTTGGACAACGGCGTGTAGGCGAACCAGCCGAAGTCCGCCGCCCCACCCGGCGTCAGGAACCCGGACAAGACGATCAGGCCACCGAACAGGAACGCCCAGAAGGAGAAGGCGTTGAGCCGTGGGAAAGCCACGTCCGGCGAACCGATCTGCAGCGGCAATATCAGGTTTGCGAACGCGAACAGGATCGGCGTGGCGTAGAGCAGCAGCATGATCGTGCCGTGCATGGTGAACAGCTGGTTGTACTGCTCGTTGGAGAGGAACTGCAGGCCCGGCCGAGCCAGCTCAGCGCGAATCAGCATGGCCATGCTGCCGCCGACGAAGAAGAAGGCCATGGAGGCGACTAGGTACAGCATGCCGATCACCTTGTGATCGGTGGTGCTGAGCAACCCCAGCAGAGTCGACCCCTTGATCTTGGGTCGCACCGGGTGTGGACGCGTGGCGATCAGTTGGGGCGCAACGGCCGTCACAGGTTGCCTCCTGGTTGTCCACGAGTCACCGTGCACGGTACCGGACCCATGGCAACCGTAGTCATCGTGGTCCCACGCGGATACTAGCCGCTCGGGCGCTGAGCGGCACCCACTACCCTACGTGTGTGGGTCCTCCACGGCCTCTGGCGGTAGGGCGCCCGCACCACGGCCGGCAAGGAGAGGGGAAGGTATGCAGTTCATCCTGCTCGGCTATGACGGCAAGGACGACGGCGCTCCCGGTCGGCGCCTCGCCGTCCGAGAACAACACCTCGCGCTCGGGGATCAGCTCGTCGCTGAAGGCACGCTGCTGTTCGCGACCGCGATCCTCGACGCCGACGAGCAAATGATCGGATCGATGCTGGTCCTGGAATTCCCGTCGCGCGCCGAGTTGGACACCTGGCTGGCGACCGAACCCTACGTCACCGGTGATGTGTGGCGAGAAATAGAGATTCGGCCAGCCAAGGTCAGTCCGTCATTTGCTCGGTCCGCCCAAAGATGAACACCGACTCGTAGCGAACGGCACAGCGAGGGGGCGGGTGGTCGTGCGCGTCAGCGACGCTGGACTCAGCAAGACGAGCCTACGTGAGGTCGAAAAACGCTCATGGCGGCTGATACTGACCACTGCCGGGACGACATTAGGCGCGGCCGTTCCCGGGTTCGTCGGTGCAACACCAACCGCCACGTTGATCGGAACCATCCTGGTTGGGCTGCTCAGTGCATTGTTGACTGACCTGGGCGCGCCCACCCGGGCCAAGGCGGTTGCTGCATTGCTGCTCACCCTGGTCGCAGCAACTCTCACGATCAGTGGGTTTACTCTGGCTGATTTCGTCCACGGTCGGTCAGTTTTCGGTGCTGGACAGTACACCTTCCCCGTCCCGCCGAAGGAGCCCGAAGACCTGGACGAACCCACGCCTGTCATGGTGCCCCCGGACCCGATTCCTCCTGCGGCTGCGGCTCCGCTACCGGCCCCGGCTCCGCTACCGACTGCGGCTCCGCTGCCGGCTCCCACGCTTCCGGCACCCACATCGCCGCCGAAACCTACGCAGGCTCCGGCCTCGAACCTGACAGCTCCCACACACGCCAGCCCGGCTGATGACTCGGTCCTCGAGTCGCGCGACACGATGCTCATCTGGGAACCCGTGACGGGAGCTGCCCAGTACTTCGTGGAAGTCGAGTGCTTGGGCTGCGTCACTGGGCGGGTCTGGTCACCGCAAGCCAACACGACGACGACCACCACACGTCACCACTTCACCTGGCCCAGCGATAGCGATGGTCGATGGCGGATCACGGCTATCGCAGCGGACGGTACCCGAGGCCCCACCGGCACGTGGTGGCATTTCACCTACCGCACCAACACGCCGCCCAGGCGCCCACCATATCCGTCGACTCCGCCTCCACAACCCCTGCCCACTACCTCCGCAGCCCCTGTCCCCTAACGGGTGAGCAAGCATCTACTAGAGTCCTCGCCAGGGTGGGGACGCGGAAGTCGTGGAGGTCCCGACCGGGTGACCGGGCCGGGACGCTGCGCTGAGGAGGCGTGCTATGCCCGAGGTAACCAGTCCGTATGCGCCCGGCACCCCTTGTTGGGTTGATCTCATGGTCCCCGATCAGCAGGCGGCCCTTGACTTCTACCGTGACCTGTTCAGCTGGGAGGGGGAACCTGGGCCGCCCGAGACCGGCGGGTACGCGGTCTGCACCCTGAACGGCAAGGCCGTGGCGGGGATCGTCACCGCGATGGCACCGGACGGCCAGCCCACACCGCCGACCACGTGGACCTCCTATCTCGCGACTGCGGATGCGGACGCCGCTATCACGGTGATCGCCGGCAACGGCGGCACAGTGATGGTGCCCACGATGGATGTGCTCACCCTCGGCCGCCTGGCCATCGCCGCCGATCCCACGGGCGCCGTGTTCGGGCTATGGCAGGCCCGGGACTTCGTCGGCGCGCAGGTGGTGAACGAGCCCGGCGCGCTGATCTGGAACGAGCTCAACACAACCGATCCAGACGCCGCCAAGGGCTTCTACTCCGTCGCTCTGGGTGTCGAAGCCGCCCCGATGGAGGGAGCCCCTGACTACTTCTCGCTCAGTGTGGATGGCCGAACGGTCGGCGGTATGCAGGGGTTTGCCCAACTCCCGCCCGACATCCCCTCGCACTGGCTGACGTATTTCGCGGTCGAGGACACCGACAACACGGTTGATGCGCTGATCCGGGCGGGCGGCCACGTTCTCATGCCCCCATTCGACATGGTGGCGGGCCGGATGGCCGTCGTCCAGGACCCGCAGGGCGGCACGTTCGCCGTTATCAACGTGACCGCGCCCGAACCCGCCTGAGCTCACGACAGCGTGGGCCGTCGCTGGCTCGGGCTCACCTGCAGCAGTGTTGTGGCGATGGCGACCTGGGCCGGGGCCAGCGCGGCTCGCCGTCCTCGATGTCCCACAACGCGTTCTGCAGCACGCGGCCGAGCGTCCAGCCGGTTGCTCGTTGCCGGTCAGGCCGAGTACTTCGGTGAGCAGGTCGAAGCGGTAGAGCACCGCGCGAGCCACGTCGCCGGTCGCCATTACCTCGTCCCACCGGTTGTGCAGCGCCGGCAGCAGGTCAAAACCGGGGTCCCCGGCGAGTGGTTCGGGGTCGATGGCCAACCAGGGTTCCCGCTGTCCGGCGAGGATGTTGTCGTAATGCAGGTCCCAATGCAGCAACCGGTCGCCGGGTTCGCCGACCAGCTCGGCCACCGCGGACGCGCAGGTCCGCACCAGCCGTTGCTCAACGGGGTCGCGTAGCGCCGGCACGGCGCTTGGCACCTGGTTGAGCATGGCGGCGGCGATGTCGGCCAGCTGCCGTAGGCCCTTCGGCGCGGGCACCGCGACCAGGCGCGCCAACAACTCGGCAAGGATCTGCGGTGCGGCGGCGTTGTCCTCGCTGACCGGCTGACGTGAGCTCCGGATTCGGTGGCATGACACGAAGAAGATGACGGTGGGGCCCGGCTACCGGGCAGGCGTCAACGCATACCCGCTACCCTACGCGACCGGCTTCCACCGCCGCCAACACAACATGCCACGGGTACTGCGCCAGATACTTCGAGCCTTGGTGTGGCCCGTGTGGTTCATAGCCTTCCGATCCGAGCAGGACCTTGACGCCTGCGTCACGCAGTTCTTTGACGCTACGACCGAACGCTGGATGAGCCGCCTGAGCGGAATTGAGAAACGGCAGGGCCGCAAGGGGCAGACCAAGGCCGATGCCCTCAGTCAGCAGACCCAGCGCCAGTGTGTCGGAGATCCCTGCCGCCCACTTGTTGATGGTGTTGAAGCTGGCGCCACCCACGACGATGGCATCGGCTGGTGGCAACACGTCCGGCGAGCCCGGCTGCTTGTACTCCGACCGCACCGGATAACCGCCGGTTTGAGCTTCGAGTGCAGGTTTGTCAATGAAGCGCAGCGCCATCGGTGTCGCGATCACGAACGGTCTCCAGCGTGCTGCCTGCGCCAAGGTGACCAGCTTGCCGATATCCCGGGCCGCCGGGGTCGCACAGGTGACGATGTAGAGCACCCGCTGGTGACTGGTCACACCGTTACTCCCACCGCTCGTGCCAACCTGGTGACACCGACCATCGGGGTGAGACCGCGCGGGTAGCTATGCACGAGATCGGTGATGACGAGTTTGGCCAGGTGGCGGCAGCGTGTTTCGGCTGGGGCGAGCTGATCGGCTTCCAGGAGTGTGACTGCGGCCTGGTCGCGTTGCCCGGCCTGGAGATGGCCGCGGGTGACGTCGAGCAAGTGGGTGGCTCGGCGTTCCCGGGGTAGCTGCATCAGATCACCGGAGGAGATCCCAGCCGCTGCCTCGATGACTCGGCCACCGCCTTGCATATCCGCTAGTGCTGACACACGGTGGACCAAGACATTCGTGGTCCCGAACGCCGACCAAAGTTCGTTGCGGTCAGTTCCCAGACGGGCAGCGACGGTCAACGCTTCATTCTGGAGGTCACGCACATCGGCGGCACGGTCGAGCCGGGCAGCCGCGATACTGCCCTTGAGGAGCAGCATGCCGTAGGCCGAGACAAACGCCGGGCCAGCGTTACGCAAGTGCGGTTCGAGCCGGCTGACGGCCGAGGTGACCAAGTCCACCGCATCGTCACTGTGGCGGGTCGCCATGAGGGCGTGCGCAACCCGTCGCGCGGCGGAGCCGATGAGTGTGAGGTCACCCGTCTGTTCAGCGATCTGGATGCCGCGGTCCGCGGCTACCCAGCCGAGCTGGGCATCGCCGAGTTTGAAGGCCGTTGAGGCTGTCAGCTGATACGTCCAGGCCAGCCATGTTTGCGCCTGCCGCCGTTCGTCGTTCGCCAGCTGCCAGACGGCCGCTTGGGCGTCGCGGATGAGATCAGCCAGGAGCTCTCCGATGGCTTGGTAGTTGGCTGCCTGAAACGCCGTGAAACCGAAACGCACGGTGCGCTCCAGCGTGGCCAGGTTCGGCTCCGGCAGGACATCACCGTTGGGCCGGAAGACATTGGTGATGGCATCGTAGCGACGTAGGGCATGCTGAATAGCATCGATCTCCCGGTCATCGGGGCAGGTACGTTGACGCTGCGCTTCCTCGGGATCGATGAGCACAGCAAACGGGATATCCAGCACACCGGCAATCTGACGCAGCACCGACAGGCGGTCGAGCTGACGATCTCCGGTTCTAATCTTGTCCACCCAGCTCAGCGACTTACCCACGCGGTCGGCGAAAATCTGGCGGGTCATACCACGCCGCCGCATCCAGTAAAACACCACGGCAGCCGTCTCCTGTCGCCGCGCGTGATCAGGATCGGTCATACCCAACTCCTCTGTGAGTTCATCTGGGGGTTCACCTAGCCAGTCTAAGGGGTCACCGATAGCCAACCCGGTACAACGCTGGACAGTTTGTCCACCCTCGATCACTGCTCCAGCCATAGCTTGGCCCCTGGCCCCAGGGCCGGGCTGAGCCTCCCCACCGGCGCGGCGTCCTTCACCCACCGCAGGACGCAACCCCCGATCGCGCCGGTCCACCGCTCCCCGGTCCTGGGTGCCGTCCAGCGACAGACACCAGCCTCCTCTCGAGGAACCGGCACCCACGAACGGAGACGGTGCTCATGTCACGACGCAACCTCATCGTTCAAGGCCGAGGCCCGGATGGTCGTGTCACCTTTTCCTTAGAGGCATACCAGGGGAAGGTATGGATCATTTCGTGCGACTGCCCGTTTGTCTGCGAAGCGATCCTCGACCCGGCGCAGGCTGACGGCTTGATCAACCTGATTGACCAGACCGCCAAGGAAGCTCGCGGGCACAGGCTATGAGTCACAGTGACACCAGTCCTACGGGTTGGGTGTACCTGCACTCGGCAAACTGCACGATTCGCTGGCAACGTGGCGACAAGGTAGCGTATATCTTCAAGGGCAAGCAGACGGAGGCGAGTTCCGATGAGGGGATGGAGGTTCTTGCTGCTATCCCCGTATCGTCTACGGGCTGGACCGATCTGGCAGACGTCAGGCTCGCCGGGGAAAATTGGGTTAAAGCGAAACGCCAACGCTGCCGTACGTGCGGGGCATACTCGTGACCACTCGACGCCACCGGCGGTGTGCACGCTCGTGGCGCACTACTCCGGCGCCGTGACGGAGGCCACCGAGCGCGGCGCCGCAAGGTCGCTACGTTACCCATGTTACTGCCCTTCGACGGTGGGGTCGCAGCGCCGAAATGCACCTGTCAGTGTTCCCTGCCAAGCAGGATGTGCGGGTAGCCGCAATTGATCGGCTCGCCGAGCTGGACGTTGACGGAGGCGATAAACTGCTCCAGGAGGTGCTTTCCGCTTACTCGCACACCCTATTGTGTCCCTGAACTGGAGAAACGCCATCCGGCCACCGCCACTTAGCTTGAGTTGATCATGCTGCTGACCTGGGGCTGAGCTTGGTGATCCTGATGGTTGCTGGGCCGTTGTGGCGGGTTCCGGCGTCGCCAGGCTTCTTGATCGGGTAGTTGTTGTGGCGGGCTCGTTTGACCACTCGGGGGTAGCTGCGGTGGCGCCGTTCGGGGTTGACCGTCTTGGTGATTTCGGCCAGGACGTGGGCCAGGGCGCGGTCCCAGTCCTCAGGGGGAAAATCCCGCCGTACCGGTGGCGGTACGGCGGGTGATGCGTAGGACCCGGATGAACGAGACCCGGTCGGGGTCGAGATCCGCGGCCTCAGCGGCGCGGGCGGCCAGGGCGCTGAGCGCGTGATGGACCAGCAGCCACGCCCAGATCTCCTGGTAGACCAGCTCCGGTAGCCGCGAGCGCAGGAGCTTCCCCGGCCCGCGCAGAGGGGTCTTGAGCTGGTCGTTGCCGGT
>JBOHFG010000099.1:0-1207 GCA_050699575.1 Pseudonocardiaceae bacterium | reverse complement strand
TCGGCGACGAGCCACGCGGTGTGGGTGTTGTGGTAGCCGAGCATGCTGGCGATGACCGGGGCTGGGGTCTGGAGTACGAGTTGGCGGAGGGCGGCGGTGCGGCCGGCTTGGACGGCGATCCCGTATTGGTGTTGGAGAGCGCCGAGGGCTTGTGACCGCATGGGTTGGCCTGCTCGGCGGCCGGGGAACAACCAGGCGGTGTGGGCGTTGGGGCCTCGGAACGACGTGCGGTGGGCGAGCAGCTCGCGGAGCAGATCGGCGAGGGGCTCAGGGGCTGGTGTGGGTGGGTCACCGATCCGCAGCAGGACGGTGCCGGCCTGGAGGATGACGTCGTTGGTGGTGAGCAGGGCGATTCGGCTGAGGGGCTGGGCGTAGAACAACACGAGCAGGCCGACAACTCGTTCCCGCAGAGGGATTTCGGGGCTCTCGAGGAGTTTGCGGATCATCGCTAGGCGGTGATGCTGCGCCATCGGTGCCGGGTTGCTGGTCCTTCGCCGCGGCAGAGTGGTCTTCGGCATGAGGCTTGCGGTCATCGCCCAGCTCAGGAAGGCGTGTGTGGGGCGGCGTGTGGCGTATTTCTCGGTGTACCAGGTGTCCACGTCGGACTGTGTGCAGGTACGCAAGCTGGTGTCGCGTTCGGCGAGCCAGGCGAGGAAGTCGATGGCCCGGTTGATCCGTTGCCGTGAGTCGTTGGTTGTCGTAGGACCCACGGTTTGCCGAGCGGATCTGGCCCGGAGTCGTCGCAGTTCGTTCCAGGTCGCGAACCGGCCGACCAGCTGAGCGTGATCATGGTCGGTGATGGTGGCGAGCGTGGCCGCGAGCCAGCGCTCGAAGAGCATGAGCTGCTTGTCCATCGTCGGCAGCACCCCGTGGTGCATCAGCAACTCGCGCATGAACGAGGCGGTGCGCCAATTGGGGAGCTGGCCCAGCGCCTCGTGCGTGATGGGTATCGTGCCGCGGGCCAAGCCAGTGAGCAGCGCGGGGACCTGCGGGTTGGCGAACCACGTCAGCGTGCTGGTGGGATGGTCGGTGGCCAGCACTCCCTCCATCAGCGGCACCAGTTCTGTCCGGACTCCTCCGGTGCCGTCGTCGAGAAGCGCGGTGAGCTTGTCGGCCAGGGTGCAGCGCGCGCAGAGCCGGCCCTTGAGCAGGTAGCCCTCGACGCCGCACCGGGCGCAGGCGAAGTCTCGGGTGATGCCCGCGCAAT
>JBOHFG010000098.1:0-13472 GCA_050699575.1 Pseudonocardiaceae bacterium | reverse complement strand
CTGCGGCAGGAGCTAAGCGCGGCGATGCGCGAGGGCGAAGGAGAGGATCTGCGGTTTGAACTCGGAACAGTGGAGTTAGAGCTGACCGTCGCGGTGAGCAGGGAAGCAGGACCGAACGCGAAGGTGCGGTTCTGGGTGATCGAGTTGGGCGCGGACGCCACGGTGTCGTCGCAGGCGACGCAGCGGATCACGCTGACGCTGGATCCTCATCGTCGTGGGGTCGCGGGCAAGCCGATAATCTCGGGGCCTGCGCAGCCCAGAGAGCGTTAGGATCCCTCGTGTGAGTGACCGCGCACATCACGGGGTCGTGCCCGGGCAGACCGCGGAGATCATCGTCACCCTGGACGGCAAGACTGGGCGGCGGGGCTCAGGGTACCGGGTCGGGCCAACCGCGGTGCTGACGGCGGCGCACGTCATCGAGGGTGCGGTGGCGGTACGGGTGCGTTTCGACGCCGACCTGCCCGGCGAGTGGAGCACCGAGGCGATCCCGTACTGGGCCGATCCACGGTCGGATCTGGCAGTGCTGTCCCTCGCACCGCACGAGGGGGAGCCGCCAGTGGCGAAGGCGCGGTTCGGCCGGATCAGCGCTCGAGCGGCAGTGCTGGCTGTGCAGGCGGTGGGATTTCCGCGGTTCAAGCTGAAAACCGATGACGGTGACTGCTCGGATTACCGGGACTCGCATCAGGCCGATGGGTCGGTGGCGGTGTTGTCCAACCGCCGCGAGGGCACCCTGGAGGTCACGGTGCCACCACCGGAGCCGGATCCCGACGCATCGCCGTGGGAGGGCATGTCCGGCGCCGCGGTGTGGGTCGGTGACCGCATCGTCGGCGTCATCACCAAACACCACCGCTCCGATGGACTCGGACGGCTGGCCGCCGCCCGTCTGGACCTCGCTCTTGACGGGCTTGACGCGAACAGACACGCTGAGCTGCGGGCGCTGGTCGGCCTCCCCGACGTGTTACCAGACGTCGTCCCGCCCTCGACTGGCGAACAGGTGACTACCGCCTACCAGGCGCAGGTGCGCGACATCGCCCCCGACCGGCTGCTAGATCGGGAGGAGGAACTCGACGAGCTGGTGGGGTTCTGCGCCGGAGACCAGCCGTATGCGTGGTGGCAGGCCGGGCCGTGGGCGGGCAAGTCAGCACTGATGGCCTGGTTCGTGCTGCACCCACCCGCCGGGGTGGACGTGGTGTCGTTCTTCGTCACCGCCCGGCTGGCCGGCCAGTCCGACAGCGACGCCTGCACCGACGCACTGATCGAACAACTCGCAGCACTCCTCGGTGAATCCCCGGCCACCCTGCTGACGACCAAGGCGCGGCGGGGAATCATGCTGCGGCTACTGGAGGACGCCGCGAGCCGGGCACGGGAGGCCGGGCACCGGCTGCTGATGATGATCGACGGCCTCGACGAGGACAGCGGCACCACCCCCAGCATCGCCGCTCTGCTGCCTCGCCGACCCCCACCGGAGGTGCGCATCCTGGTCGCCAGCCGCCCGCACCCCCCCAGTTCCTGATGACGTCGCCGACGACCAACCGCTGCGGACGATCCGCCCCCGGCAACTCGCCGTGTCCGAGCACGCCCGTGGCGTCGAGCGCCGCGCCACCTTTGAACTTCAGCAGCTTCTGGCGGGAGAACAGCTCCAGCGCGACGTACTGGGGTTGATCACCGCCGCCGGTGGTGGTCTCACCCTGCCCGACCTGGAAGAACTTACCGGCCAGCCGCCCTATGCGATTCAGGGCTTGCTGGGTGGACTGTTCGGTCGCAGCGTGGGCAGCCGAACCCGGCCAGCGGTGAGCGGACGCGGGGAGGAGCGTGTCTACCTGTTCACCCACGAGACGCTGCGCCTCGTCGCCCAGCAGCAGTTCGGCACCAGCCTCGCCACCTACCGCGACCGACTTCACACCTGGGCCGACACTTGGCGGCACCGACGGTGGCCTACGGACACTCCGCAGTACCTGCTGCGCAGCTATCCCCGGCTGTTGGTCAGCGCCAGGGACCTGGCCCGGTTGGTCGCCTGCGCCACCGACCATCTCCGCCACGACCGGATGCGGGAGCTGACCGGCGGTGACGCCCTCGCCTTCACCGAGATCAGCACCGCCAAACAGCTCATCCTCGCCCAACCAAACCCTGACCTCACCAGCATCACGCTCCTGGACCTCGAACGCGACTTTCTCACCGACCGCAGCACTAGCACGTCCGTCGAGCTGCCCGCTGTCTGGGCCATTCTCGGCCACCAAGCCCGCGCCGAATCGCTCGCCAATGACATCGTTGACCAGGACCGGCGAGCAGAGGCGCTGGCCTGGCTCGTGGCGGTAGCGGCGGCCGACGGTGACCATGATCGGGCGGCCCGGTTAACAAGCGAGACCGAGGCGCTCACCGACCAAATTACTCCCCCGGCTTGGCGTACTCGGTCATTGGTCGTGCTCGCGAGCGAACTCGTGGAAACAAGCAGGGAAGTCTCGCCGGTTCCAGAACCCGCTCTCAGCGGATCGCCACTGACGGCTCAGGCACGCCACCTTCTTGCCCGGGCGCTTCAGATCAGCTCGTGCCAGATCGTCGCCCACCTGTCACCTGCTGACCAGCCGGCTATCCGCGCTCTCGAAGATGAGCTGCAGGTGCGCTGGAGACTGGATGGACAGTACCCGAGCTGACAAACGCCGCTGACGTCTTCGCCGCCACAAAGCGCAGCGAGACCCGGTAGGTAACCGTACGTCGACATCTGATAGCGTCACAGTCCGCTTGACGGAAGCTAAATCCTTGCGCGCTCATCGCATTACTTTGCGCGCTCATCGAATTACTTGAGGGGGAATTATGAAGTCTATCATCCGTGGCGTTGCTGCACCGCTGGCCACGTTCGCGGTTCTCATCGCAGGAGCACCGATCGCCTCGGCGGCCGAAATAGGCGAATCGCAGACCGCGACGGCGGAAGCACTGCCTCTGAGCAGCCCGGTTCATATGGCACCGCAACCCCCGAGCTGTCCCCTGACGAGAAGCGCGCGGTTGCGGACTATGAGGCTGGGCGAAATTACGACCGGAAAGCCTACAAATCGGCAAGGCAAAAAATAAATAAGGCCGAGAAATACAAGGGGAAACGCAACAAGCAGAAGCGTGGGAAATAAGCTAGCAACCCTGAACGAAGGTTGATAAAAAAATGTCAGAAAAACGATTCAGCACGTTTCATTTTTCACAGGCCAACCCACGGGGCGCGGGGCAAGATAATGTCCCGGCATTGCTGCGACGTGTCGCCGACACAATCGATAGTTTCGGAGATATCGAGGTTGGCGACCTCATCCTCCATTCTGACATAACCCCTGAAGGCGAGATACGGCCGTCAATAACCGTGTACTATGATGATCGCGCCTGACATCGAGGGACACCTCAGCGCTACACTGAGGAACACTGGGCGAACCGAGACGGGGGAGAGCAGCCTGTGACGACCCGGCGGCTGCTGCGCGGCGGCCTGGTCGCCGACGGCATTGGCCGGGAGACGCAGCCTGGCGAGGTCCTCCTCGAGGACGCTGAGATCCTCGCGGTCGGGCCCGGGGCCGGAGCTGGTGTGGACGCCGAGGTTATCGATCTCGCACCGGGCAGCGTGGTCTGCCCTGGGTTCATTGACGCGCACGTCCACGCCGAGCGCCAGCTGGCTGTCGACGGGCTGCTGCCCGGCGCGCTCGCCCAGGGCGTGACGACCCTGGTCGTCGGCCAGGATGGCTCGTCCTGGATCGGCGGGTCGGCCGGCACCGTCTCCTACCTCAACGACTACTTCAGGCCCATCAACGGCCCCGCGCCCTCAACTCGCGGATGCCGCCTCGGCGACTACGCACGGCTGGTCAACGGGCGTCTCGGCCACAACGTCGCAGTGCTCGCCTCGCAGGGCACCATCCGGCACGGACTGGCGGGAACAAGTGACCGGCCGCTGGACGATGCGGAGATCACGGCAGCCCGGCTGGCGGTCGAGCGCGCGCTGGAGGAGGGCGCGGTCGGGTTGTCCAGCGGATTGGACTACGTACCTAGTCGCTTCGGGGGCGTCGAGGAGATTGCCGCCATGGCCACGCCACTGGCCGCAGCCGGTCGCCCGTACGTCTCGCACTTGCGAGGCTACGGAGCACAGGTCCGAGCCGGCCTCATCGAGCTTGGTGAGGTCGGCCGCATCGCCAACGTCCCCGTGCACGCCAGCCACCTGTGGGGTCCGCCTGAGGCCATTGACACGGCCCTGTCCGACATCGCGTCCGGCGGCGCAGGCGTGTCGTTCGACATGTACCCCTACGTGCGGTCCAGCACGATCCTCGCCATGATCGTGTTGCCCGCCGAGATCCAGAACAGCGGGATCTCAGCGACACTTCGCCGGCTGAACGACCCAGACGCCCGGGCCGCGCTGTTGCGTACCGACCGACTCAGCACCGAGCGCCTCTCCCACGTCGTGCTCGGTTCGCTACCCGAGCGACTCGCCAGCCACGCCGGTCGGACCATCACCGAGGTCGCCGCGGACGCCGGAAAACCGCCTGGCGAGTGGACACTGGACCTGCTCGTCGACACCGCACTCCAGGTCGGTGCGCAGCGCGACCTGCTAAAGCTGACCGAGGCCGACTTGCGGGCGATCGTCCACCACCCACGACACTGCGCCGGCTCCGACGGGATCTATCTCGGGCAGCACCCGCACCCACGAGCGTACGGGGCGTTCGCCCGCCTCGCCGGCTACTACGCCGGTACCGACTATCAGCTGCTGGTCCGCCACCTCTCCACAAACGCCGCAGATGCCTACCGACTCACCCAACGGGGCCGACTCGCGCCAGGGAAAGCAGCGGACATCTGTGTCATTGCGCCCTCCGGACTCGTCGAGCGCGCCAACTTCGATGACCCGCGCAAACTCGCCGACGGCGCCGCGCTGGTGCTCGTGAACGGGGTGCCGGTATGGGCCGATAGCGCACCGGTGCCCGGAGCCCACCCAGGAACTGTCATCACCTCCTGACAGCCCTCCTGGGCCACGTAGCGGCGCCGAACCACCGAATGTCGGGATCGTTCAGAGCCACGATTCGACCGGTTCGGAAAGGAAATTTTCCAACGGGATGCCGTCAGTACCGACGAGGAGCGTGCGATCCGGGTGGAACGCCTTCGCGAACTCGGCCAACCCGGAGGGAGTCGCTCGTCCGGTGCCACTCTTTACCTCAAAAGCCACCAACGAACGCCCAGAACGGATCACGTAGTCGACCTCCTTACCGCGATCGCGCCAGTAGAAGACCTCGGTTGCGGCGCTGGTTGCACTGTTGCACAGGTGCGCCCCCACCGCGGATTCAACCAGACGACCCCAGATTTCTGGCGTCCGTCGAGCGTCGGACTGCGAAAGGCCGAGGAAAGCCGACATCAGAGCCGTATTGCGCACTAGCAGCTTGGGGCTGGAACCGCGCTGCCGTATGCGTTCCCTAGCGAACTTCTGGAGGCCCGTAATCAACCCTGCGCCGGAGAGCAGCTCCAGGTAGTGCGCAAGGGTAACGGTGTTCCCGGCGTCCTGCAGCTCACCAAGCATTTTCTGGTAGGACAGGATCTGGCCGGAGTAGTCGCAGCCAAGTCGGAAGAGCTGCCACCGGGATAGCCTCCGTGGTAGATGTAGCGGTCCAGATCCCAGCCGAAAGCCGCGCGCATCTCAGCGAAGGACCAGTGGGGCACCCTCACCAGCTCGAACCGGCCGGCCAGGCTCTCGGTGAGTCCACGCTGGACCAGCAACGGCGCCGAGCCAAGTAGTACCACTCGTAAGTCCAACCCGGCGGTGGTGTCCTCGTCCCACAGTCGCTTGACGACCTCGGACCACGCTGTGATCTTCCGCACCTCGTCGAGGACGAGCAGGCCACCCTGCGCTCCATCCGCCCGAGCCAGTACCCGCGCTATTGCCCACTGCGTCTGGATCCAGGCCCGGTCCCGCAACGTCGGGTCGTCCGCCGCGCGTAGTGCGACGGTAGGTCCGTTGCAGCGAGAACTTGGCGTATCAGTGTGGTCTTGCCGACCTGCCGTGGACCGGCGAGCACTTGGATGAAACCCCGGGGTTGCTGGACGCGGTCGAGGAGCAGATCGAACAGCGGGCGGCAGAATTGTGGGACCATCACAGCCGCATCACATACATGATCGCAAGTAAACGTACTTGCGATCATGTATGTGATGCGGCTGGTTCGTCGGTACGCCACGCGAGGTGCGGATTTTGCGTTCGGCTGGGGGGAGCTTGTCGTCTTGGAAGCCAACCAGGCCGTCGGTCAGGGTGAAGGACAGGCAGTCACCGCTGGCGTTGCTGAAGGGCGATTGCAGGTACCGACCGTTGACCACGGCGTCGTACTGCGTGTCGTCAAGCGAGGGGTACAGGTTGGATGTGCGGGCCACCGGGTTGATCGGCACGACGAAGGCCTGACCGTTGCCGATCTCAACCAGCATCTTCCGGTCCGCCAGCCCCGACATGGAGACATATCGGGGTTATTCGGCCCTTGAGAGCCCGATATGTCGCCATGTCGGGGCCCGGTCCACGCGGTTCTTGGGTTACGTTGACGCTGTGATGGCAGCGCGACTGGCAATCGGCCTGGGGCTGACTGTCCTGACGCTCGTGCTCGCTGGCCGGCGGGTGTGGTGGCTGTACAGGCTGATCCGGTCCGGGCAGCCGGCGCACGGTCGCACCGCGGACCTTGGCGCCCAACTGCGGATCCAGCTGGTCGAGGTGTTCGGGCAGCGGCGACTCCTGAACTGGACGATTCCCGGTCTCGCGCACTTCTGTACCTTCTGGGGCTTCGTCATCCTGATCAGCGTCTATATCGAGGCCTACGGCGCCCTGTTCGACGAGCACTTCGCCATCCCGGTGATCGGGCACTGGGCGGTGCTGGGCTTCGCCCAGGACGTCATCGCGCTGGCGGTGCTCGTATCGATCACCACGTTCGCGGTCCTGCGGGTTCGACAGGACCCGCAGCGCAGGCAGCGGGCATCGCGCTTCTACGGCTCGCATACCGGCGGCGCATGGCTCATCCTGTTCATGATCTTCAACGTGATCTGGACGTTGTTCCTGTTCCGGGGGGCCGAGGTAAACAACGGCACCTTCCCCTACCCGGAAGGCGCGTTCGCCTCAGAAGCGGCCGGCGCGCTGCTGGGCGGGACCGCCAACCAGCCGCTAGAGACCGTCGGACTACTCCTGCACATCGGCGTCATGCTGGCCTTCCTTATTATCGTGCTGTACTCCAAGCACCTGCACATCTTCATTGCGCCGATCAATGTTGCGGCTAAGCGGATGCCCACGGCGCTCGGCCCGCTGCTGCCGATGGAGTCCGGTGGCAAGGAGATCGACTTCGAGGACCCGAGTGAGGACGACGTCTTCGGCCGCGGCAAGATCGAGGACTTCACCTGGAAAGGCATGCTGGACTTCGCGACCTGCACCGAGTGCGGCCGCTGCCAGAGTCAGTGCCCGGCCTGGAACACCGGCAAGCCGCTGTCCCCCAAGCTCGTGATCATGGATCTGCGCGATCACCTGTTCGCCAAGGCGCCCTATCTGATCGGCGACCAGCAGATACCAGAAGACGTCGACGTGCTGGCATTGGCCGCGGACAACGGGCACGTGCCTGAGTCGGGCTTCGGCCGGGTGTCCGGATCGGGTCCGGAGCAGGCTGCCCGGCCGTTGGTAGGTACAGCCGAGGTGGGCGGGGTGATCGACCCGGATGTGCTGTGGTCCTGCACCACCTGCGGGGCCTGCGTGGAACAGTGCCCCGTGGACATCGAGCACGTCGACCATATCGTGGACATGCGACGCTACCAGGTGCTGATCGAATCGGAGTTCCCCACCGAGCTGGGCACGCTGTTCCGCAACCTGGAGAACAAAGGAAACCCGTGGGGCCAGAATCAGTCCGCCCGAATGGACTGGGCGAAGGGGCTAGAGTTCGAGGTCCCGCAGCTGACCGAGGAGACACTGCCCGACGAGGTGGAGTACCTGTTCTGGATCGGCTGCGCCGGCGCCTATGACGACCATGCGAGACGGACTGTGCGGGCCACCGCTGAGTTGCTGCACGTGGCCGGGGTGAACTACGTGGTGCTCGGCGACGGCGAGACCTGCACTGGTGACCCGGCCCGCCGATCGGGCAACGAGTTCGTCTTCCAGATGCTGGCGCAACAGAACGTCGAGGTGCTCAACACGGTCTTCGAAGGCCGCGAACCGGGCCGTCGCAAGATCGTGACGACCTGCCCGCACTGCTTCAACACGCTGGGCCGGGAGTATCCGCAGCTGGCGGGGCACTACAAGGTGGTGCACCACACTCAGCTGCTCAACCAGCTGGTACGGGAAGGCAAACTGGTTCCCACGGTAGGTGGCCCCACGGTCACCTACCACGACCCGTGCTACCTGGGCCGGCACAACGAGGTGTACTCGCCACCGCGCGAGCTGATCGGCGCGTCCGGGGTACAGCTGACTGAGATGCCCCGGCACGCCGAGCGCTCGATGTGCTGCGGCGCCGGGGGCGCCCGGATGTGGATGGAGGAGCGCATCGGCAAGCGGGTCAACCTGGACCGGGTCGACGAGGCGATCGCCACGGGGACCTCAGCGATTGCCACCGCGTGCCCGTTCTGCCGGGTGATGCTCACCGACGGCCTCACCACCCGCCAAGCCGAGCACACCGCCGCCCAGACCACCGAAGTCCTCGACGTTGCCCAACTGCTCCTCGCCAGCGTCAAGCGTAAGACCTGAACCGCTATTCGGCTCCGGATGGTTGCGTGAGCAGCGCGCGGACGGTGTCGCGGAGCTGGTCGGGATGGGCACCTGCGGTGAGCAGGATCTGCACGCCGAGCCCTTCGCCTTCGCGGAGCAGGCCGAGCAGGATGTGCTCGGTGCCGATGTAGTGGTGGTTGAGGTGCAGTGCCTCGCGCAGCGCCAGCTCCAGCACCTTCTTGGCACGGCGCGTGAACGGTATGTGCCCATTCGGCGTTTTCTGACCGAGACCGGTAATCTCCTCAACGCTGGCTCGGGCGGCGTCCAACGTGATACCGGCACCTGCCAGAGCCTGTGCGCCGATGCCCTCACCCTCGGCCAGCAAGCCCAACATGAGGTGCTCGGTGCCGAGGTAGTCGTGACGGAACCGCCGGGCCTCCTCCTGAGCCAGCACGACCGCCTGCCGCGCCTGGGAGGAGAACCGCGTGAACGTGGCCCCCGAGAAGGACTCTCTGAGCTTTCCGATCACCGAGCGCATCGTGGAGTGGCGCTGCTGAGCCGCCTGCTTGCTGACGCCCAGCGCGGTACCGATCTGGGACCACGTGCACCCGGCGGTCCGCGCCTCCTGGACGAAGTGGTTGAGCAGCTGTTCCCCGAGGTCGGCCAGCTCCTGCTGCCGGCGCGCCGCGCTGGCCAGCAGCTCCAGCGGCTCGACGCTGTTCGCGTGGACCCTGGTCTGGGTGACAAGTTCATCGAGCGCCATGCGTCAACTATCACTTGACGAACGGCCTGCCGTCAAGAGTCTGTTGACGACGGGTGTCGACGCACTGAAAGTTGAGGTGGGCCCGAGACGGCGTGGGCCCACGTTGGCCCTGGTAACGGGAACCCACACCAGCGCTGCCGTAGGGGTGCTCGGCGGGGCTGGACAGCCGGAATAAGCACAACTGGCCGATCTTCATTCCCGGCCACAGCGTGATCGGCAGGTTGGCCACATTGGACAACTCCAGGGTGATATGGCCGGTGAAACCGGGGTCGATGAAACCCGCCGTGGAGTGCGTCAACAACCCCAGGCGCCCCAGGGAGGATTTACCCTCGAGCCGTCCGGCCAGGTCGTCGGGCAACGTGATCTGCTCGAACGTCGAGCCGAGAACGAACTCGCCGGGGTGCAGCACGAAGGGCTCGTCACCGTCCGGCTCCACCAGCGAGGTCAGCTCGTCTTGCTGCAGCGACGGGTCGATGTGGGTGTACTTGGTGTTGACGAAGACCCGGAAGAAGCGGTCCAGCCGCACGTCGATACTGGAGGGCTGGAGCAGCTTATCGTCGAACGGCTCAATGCCCAGGAGCCCAGCGTCGATCTCGGCCCGCAGGTCACGGTCGGACAGCAGCACGGCGCTCAGCGTAGCGACCGGTCACCGGAGTCCACGCGTGGTAGTTGTGCTAGGCTTCACCGACACTGCGGGTGTAGTTCAATGGTAGAATGAGAGCTTCCCAAGCTCTAGACGCGGGTTCGATTCCCGTCACCCGCTCCATTGCAAAGGCCCAGGTCAGAGAGTGTTCTCTGTAGACCTGGGCCTTTGTGGTTAATGGTCTCTATTCCCCGGCGTGCTGTCTGCGTGCTGTTTAGCCAGCGGGTACCAGAATGCCTGCGGGGCCGTTCTCGTCGTCATCATCTTGATCTTCTACGTGCGTGCCAGTCATCCCCTTGATGAGGGTGCTCAGCTTGTCCGCAATTGTCTGGTCCACTTGACGGGACGCGTGCTGATAGATCAACGCTGCACGTGCGCTGTCCTGACCCATCCTCGCCATGAGGTCCTTGGTGCTGACGTAGGTTTGCGCGGCGAGGGTGTTTCCCGTGTGCCGAAGGTCGTGGAAGTGCAAGCCAGGCCGCCCGATGCCAGCGACCGCGTTCTTCCACCCGGTGAGCAGGTTCCGGTTTCCGCTGCGGATCGGGTTGCCCCGCTCGCCGGTGAACAGCCAGGCATCCGAGCCGCCCTGCACATACTTGGCCAGGTGTTCGACGATCGCCTGCCGGATCGCCTCCGGCAGCGCGTTCGTGCGCAAGCTCGCCCGAGCCTTCGGTGGCCCGTAGACCAGGCCCTTGCCCGGCAGCTCTACGAAGGCACCGGCTACCCGAACCCAGCTTCCATCCGGCGCGACGTCACGTCTGCGCAGTGCGGTCACCTCTCCCCATCTCAGGGTCCCGAACACCGACAGCAGGATCAGTGCCCGGTAGCGCGGGTGCTTCATCCGGTCGGCCAGGCTGAACACTTCGGCTAGCGACAGCACTGGCCGCTCTTCTGGGTTCTCCACTCCGGCGCCCCGGATCTGGCACGGGTTACGCGGGATCATCTTGTCCTCAGTCACGGCGGTCATCAAGATCGCACGCAGCAGCCGGTACGCCTTGGCCGCCATCGACTCCGACACCCCGGCCCGCAGCAGGTCCGAGCGCCATGTGCGGATCATCGGTGTATCGATCGCGCTCAGCTGCGCTGCCCCTATCGTCGGCGAAACGTAGCGGTCGAGCAGCCGACGATATAACGCCTGTGTGCTCGGCCGCAGGCCCGGCCGCTGCTCGATCCAGGTTTCCGCGTAGTCGCGGAGCTGCACACTGGCCCGCTCGGGGTTGAACCACTCCCGCCGGAGGATTGTCGTCTCGACCTGGACCAGCCACCGATCCGCTGACGTTGCCGAGTCGAAAGTGTGGGGCGCGCTATGCCGCTGACCGTCCGGCCCCAGGTAACTCGCTTGGTGTCGGCCGGAGGGTAGCTTGCGAACCCAGCCGAACCGACGGCGACGCGTTTTCTTCGCCATTACGCCACCCCCCGCAGGTCCCGGCATACAGTGGCGCCGGTGATCGACTCGACTCGACCAGCAGCGAGCCACTGGTCAAGATCGGACTGCGCGAAACGGACGTGCCTGCCCACGTGGTGGAAGGCGATCCGGCGTTCCGCGACGAGTCGGCGGACGAACCGCTCCGAGGTATTCAGGTAGGCGGCTGTCTCGGGGACGCTCAGGTACTTCTGCATGGTTCCTCCCCCTGTCTCACGCGGCTTGATCGCTGGTTGCCGAACAGTTTTGGTCGGGTGGTGGGCCGCTCGCGGCGAGTTGGGCGGCGGTGTAGTCGGCGTGCCAGCGTTGTCGTTCGGCGATGGCGTGGAGGAGCAGGACGGGGCGGGGTGGGACGTCGGGGTCTCCGGGTGCGGTGCGTTCCCAGAGATAGGGTCCGTCTTCGGGGCCGTGTGCGGGGTGGATTCCGGCGGCTTCCAGGAGTTGCCGGACGAATTCGGCGCGTTCGGCCCGGTGGTCGTCGAGGGTTTTGCTGGACCATTTCCGGGAGACGAGTACCCGGCGCCCGCCGATGCCGAGGTGTTCGGGTTTGTGTGCTTTGCTTTTGCATACCCCGGGGGTCATTGTCCGGCGGGCGCCTTTGGGCTGGATGCCGTAGCGCAGCCACAGTGCGCATCGGGGTGAGCAGGGTGTGATGGCGAGTTCGGCGTGCAGCCGCCGGGCGTGTTCCCGCTGGGCGCCGGTGGCGTGTTCGTCGAGTCCGGCGGCCTGGCCCACGCTTTTGCTGAGGTATTTGGTGAGGTAGCCGATGTGGCGCCCGGCTTCTTCGGTGCCGCCGAGGATGCCTTTGACGTGTACCTGGGTCCCGAACCGGGCGACGTGGGCGGGTTCGGTGAGTGCGTGGCATGCGTCGTCGAAGGTGGGCAGGGGCAGGCGGGTGCCGGGGTCGAGGAATGCCCTGGTGTTGTCGTCCCATACGGGTACCTGGTCCCCGGGGTATATCAGCTGGTCGTGGTGGGGCCACCACACTTGGTGGTAGGTGGCTGAGGTGATCCGGCGCAGTTCGGCGCGGGGGATGGCCCCACGGATCGCGGCGTGGAAGTGCGGGGCGCCGCGTTTCTGTGGTTCGACGGTGCCGAAGTACTGCACGTCCCATCCGACGCAGCGCCGGGTGTTCTGCCAGAACCGGTCGAGCAGGGCGGGGAAGTGGATCGCGTCGCGGGCGGCGCGCCGGTAGTCATACCGATCCGGATCGAGTGCCGCGCCCTGGGCGTCCACCCGTCCATAGCTGCCGAGGGTGAGGGTGAGGAAGGTCGACGGGCGGTAGCGCCCGGCGAACACCCGGCCCACGGTGGGTTTCCCGACGCGGTGCCGGGGCAGGTCCGGCGCGTCCTGGCGGCGCCGCGTTGACCGGCGCACCGGTGTGGCCGGCGGGTCCAGTGGGGTGAGCCGGCCACGCAGCCCGCTGGCCCGCAGCGCGGTGTCCAGCTCGGCGACCGCGTCGGCGAGCTGCTCACATGTCTGGGCGTCCCCGCGGGCTGTGCACTCGGCGTAGGCGGCGAACAGGTCCGCCCGGGTGCCCATCAGCTCTTTCTGCTCGTCGCTGGGCTGGGCGTGGTTGATGCTTGGTTCTGTGTCGAGGTGCCAGCCTTGGCGGCACTGGACCATCCGCAGCCGCCGGGCTTTCTCCGAGCAGGGACGGCACTGATCTTCCCGGGTGGAGCCGCAGGGGACGGGTACGACCTCTACCCGGCCGGTGGTGGTGTCGATCCGGCGCATGGCCAGCGGCCGGACACACACGCCGTGTTCCTCGGCCAGCTCGTGGGCCACCTCGGTACTCACGGCCAGCGCGGCCCGGTGCGCACGGGTGGTGTGCCGGTGGCTGGCCGGGCCTGTGCTGGTGGTGATGACGTGCTCAGTCACGGGTTCCCCTTCCCTTCACGAAGCGCGGCCCCTTCACACAGCGCGGCGGCGCGGACCCGGTAAAACAGTGAGCAGACGGCGGCCACGAGGCAGGTTGCTTCCT
>JBOHFG010000097.1:0-1754 GCA_050699575.1 Pseudonocardiaceae bacterium | reverse complement strand
GGGGCCGGGCGTAGTCCGGGCCTACGCCGTCCACGGCGTGGTGCAACAGCGGTACCGCCCGCCCGGCTGCGCGCGGGTCGCGGCTGGCCAGGGCCAGCTTGTAGTGGGCGGAGCCTTGGAAGGCGGCGAAATGGGCTTCGCTGAGCCAGGAACCCCACGGCGGACGGGTCGCCGGGTCGATGCTGCTGAACTGCTCGATGGCCTGGCCCAGCGCCCGATCACAGGCCGTCGCGTCGCCTTGGGCGGCGTGGGCCCGGGCCTGGATGCTCGCCAGGAAGCTGGTGGTGGACGCCGACACCGGGTATGGTCCGGCGGCGATGGAGTGGCCCAGGTACGCCAGGCGCAGTGCCTCCTTGGGACGGCCCAGATGCACCGCCTGCTCCACCATGTTCTGGAGGACGAACACGGTGAGGTCGCTGCCCCGGGGGTCCTTAGCATCACCGGCGACCTGGAGTGCGATCGACCACAGCCGCCGGGCGGCGTCGTGCCGCTCGACGTCGAAACTTATCCAGCCCGCCTGGGTGGCCAGGAGCGCGGTGGCCAGGTATAACCGGGGCCGCACTTCCGGGGTCGTCTCAGCGTCGAGCAAGGGCAGAGTGGCCTGCAGGTGAGCGATGGCGGTGTCGCGGGCCACTTCACCGCCGTGGGCGTGGTCTTGCCGGGCGAACACGGCGGTGGCCTGCTCGATAGTCTCGACATCGGCTGGGCCGATGTGCCGGGTGCCGGTCGGCTCCGCCTGGGGTAGCAGGGCGGTCAGCCGGTCGATGTCCAGCCCGGCGAGCCCGGCACTGATGGTGAGCCCGGTGACGTGCTCGACGAAGTTTCTGCGGTTCACGCCGCTGCCTTTCCGCCCGGTGGTCGTCCTGCGCTCCACAGTAACCCCGTGGGTGAAGCCGAGTCTGCCCGCGGGGATCGCGATCTGGTTGGCGACTCTGATGACGGTGGGGAGGTCGTGCAGGGGCCGTTTGCCGTTCTCGATGGCGGAGATCCGGCGTTGCTCGAACCCGAGGTAGTCCCCGAGTGACTCCTGGCTCCAGTGGGTGTGGGCGCGGATCGCCCGGAACACCCGGCCGAAGTCCAGGGCCTCCAGCGCGGCGAGCAGGACCGGGTTGTCGTAGAAGCCGGGGGGCAGGACCAGCCGGGTTCCGGTGCGCTGGCACGGGTCGCACAGCTCGCCCGCCGCGCGGCCCCGGCGCAGCCGCGCCCCGCAGTCCGCACAGAGTGGTGTCGCCCCCGGGTTCACCATTGGATCACCGTAACAGTGGCACCCCGGAGTGCACATCAATGACGACACGCCACCGCCACACGCCCTATTACGCCGCGCCGGCCGGTGCCCGGGATATCCGGCAGCGGATAGTCTTGCTGTGTCTTCCCTCGCGCCTGTCTGTGTGGTACGCGCACGGCGGTGCCGCCCGGCGGCAGGGCTGGTCAGTGTGTATCGGCTCCCGTACGGCGTCGTTGTGCTGGTGGGGGTGAGCGGTGGCGGGCTTCGGGGATTGTTCCTTCTTGCGGGCGTGGGGTCTGGCAGGCACCGTCAGCGGCGGATTCGGCACGCTGCCGAGCGTCGCGGCGGATGGCGTGGGTGACGCGACCAAGTGGGGAGGCAGTGATGACCATGCGGGTGTCTTGGGGCGGTGGGCCGGCGCGGCGCTCGCGGCTGTGGGTCGGCGGGATCGTGGCCGTGGTGGTGCTCGGGCTGGGCGTGGGGATCGCCACGGTGACCGGTGCGCTCGGTTCCTCGCCGGACCGGCGCG
>JBOHFG010000096.1:0-1907 GCA_050699575.1 Pseudonocardiaceae bacterium | reverse complement strand
CGGTGCGTGCGGCCAGGCTGCGGGCGGCGGCGGCGGTGTCCAGCGCGGTGGGCGTGTCCCCGCGCAGGAAGGCCACCTGGCTGGTGGTGGCCGCCGCGTAGGCGGCGCACGCCGGGTTACCGGCGTCGTGACCGGCCCGGCGACCACGCTCGCAGTACCGCCTCGCGGCGTCAAGATGACCCATGTTGAAGAGTAAGCCACCGATGGTGGTGGCCATGTTGCTGTCCAGGGTGTTCAGCGGCTTGCATAATCCTTCCGTGCAGCCGCCCGTGAGCAGATGGCGCACGATCTGGTGCTGGGCGATGACGGTATCGAGTACCTCACCCGGGCCGAGGGTGTCTTCTTGACGGTTGCAATACGCGAGGGTGGTGGCCAGGTTGCTCACGACCTGGGCGTCTACCCGGCGGGGAGCACCCACAGCGTGTGCCACCCGGGCGCACTCATCGGGGTCCAGGCCAGACAGGCCCAGGGCCGCCAGGGCCCACCGGGCGGCCCGCAGCGCCTCGCGGCGGCCCAGGGACCGCTCCAAGATCGTGATCACCTCCCGCATCAGTTCCTCGGCCAGCTCCCGGTCCGCGCCTGGGATCCC
Organism: Pseudonocardiaceae bacterium; assembly: GCA_050699575.1. GTDB lineage: Bacteria > Actinomycetota > Actinomycetes > Mycobacteriales > Pseudonocardiaceae. Next base: position 1,318 of record JBOHFG010000096.1, on the reverse strand, counting down.
CGGCCCCGTGTCCTGGTCACGGTCCCGGGCGGCAGACCCGAGTGCGGGTGCGGCCCGCAGGGCGTCCAGGCCAGCCTGTGCCGCCGCCTGCCGCGCCTGGCGCTGCTGGGCGTGGCACCCGGGGGTAGCAGCCGGACAGCTGGCTGCGGGCCACTTCCTGCCGTCGTGGTGCGCGGACCAGGGCAAGCCCCCGCCTCCACCGCTCCCTGCCGTTCGATTCCGGCCTCAGACAGCATTCCCGCAGATCCGAGACGTCAAGATCGGCTCATTGCCGGTTTTACCCGTACCAGTGCTGCACCCCCGGGTGGTCGGCAGCGGTCAGCGCAATGGACAGGGCCTGGGCGTGCCGACCGGCTTAGCGGGCCAGGACCGCCAGGTTCCTGGCGGTCTCGGCGGCGATGAGCGGATGGCCGGCTGCGTCGGCGGTGACTCGGGCACTGTCGGCGGCCATCCAGCCGAGTTGCCGGTCGTCGAGTTTGATCAGCATGCGGGTGGTCAGGAGGTACACCTGCGCGAGCAGTGCGTGGTGATCGGGGTCGCCGTCGTCTGCGGTGAGCGCGTGTCCGGCGCAGATCAGCTGTGGCAGGTGGCTGGCGAGGTTGCGGTAGCGGCAGGCGTGGAAGTCGGCGAGGGCGCTGGGCAGGTGGACGCGGAGCCGGTCGGGTGGTAGCGGGGTGGTGGTGCGCAGGCCCAGCATGGCGTCGCTGACTCGTGCGATGAGAAGCTCGCCCACGGCGGTGTCGCCGGCTGGTGCGGCGCTGCTGTTGAGCAGGGGGAAGCCCGCGGTGGTGGTGGCCGTCACCACCAGACTGGTTATCAGTTGCCGTCGCCGCACCGGGTCCTCACCCTCCTCCGGTCGGAGTCCGGTGGCCACCCTAGGCGGGGGTAAGTGGGGGTAGGCGTTGCCCGTGCTGATCGCGTTTTCGTGGCGCGGGAAGTTGACGCCCGGCGGCGGCGCTGCCCACCTGATCTTGACCAGAGGCCAGTTCGCGATCTGGTACGCGGGCGGGTACCGCAGCGCGGCCTCGGCCGCTTTGGCCGGAGTCGACGGTGACCCTGCCTCGATCGCGCGGCTCTTGGGGTCAGCAGGGAGCACCGAAGATTGCTTCCTTCGCTGCCTGCGCGAGTACGGCCTGTGTGGCGCCGGTGATTCCGATCCGGTTCCAGTGGAAGATCACGTGGAGGGCTGTCGCGGCGCGGATCCCTCGTGTGAGCTGGCCGCTTTCCCGCAGGACTCTCAGCTGTCTGCCCGCTTCCTCGAACGCGGTGAGCCAGTCGCTGGTGGTTTCGTCCGGGCGGACCTTACCGAGGAGGAGTC
>JBOHFG010000095.1:0-7517 GCA_050699575.1 Pseudonocardiaceae bacterium | reverse complement strand
CCCCAACAGCTGCTCACCCTGCGCATTCGACAAGAACGGACCGACACTCTGCCGACCCTACAACCGCACCGTGGAGCCACTCACCCGACGATCGCGTTGGTTTTTAGTCCGCTAATGCTGGGACCCGTAGCTGCGGTTGGGTACGGGCGGCATGCGCACCGGCGGGCAGCGCACCCAGCGCTGTTGAGTCGACCTTGCCGGTGGCGAGCACCAGCCGGCGAGCGTCTCGACGCAGAGCCGATAGATGTCGGGCTGGTTGGTGTACGCGGTTCCGAAGGACACATAGACCAGCGGGCGCTCATCGCCGGGCTCAGGAGCCCACGCCTGTGTCCGTGTCTGGTCGATGCACGGCCCGGCAAACACATATCGTGGTCCGACGCGATCGGCGTTGGGCTGCAGCACGCGCGGGATGAGCACGACGCACGCATCGGGTCGGCCGAGGAACGCGTCAGCGTTGAGCTGCACGTCGTTCTCCGCCAGCCAGGTGCGCAAGGTTGCGTAGTAGTGCTGGCTGCTCGGGGATGCCTTCAGCGCCGCGGTCTGCTCGGCGGTGTCGTGTTCGTAGCCGTCCCAGGCCACATACGTCGGCGAGAGCTGCACGGCGGGCACGCCCCATCTCTGGGCGGCAACCCGCCCCGCGAAGCCACCGATGTCATAAAGCACCGCGTCGGGCGCTCGATGAACGCTACCGGCCCGGCCGCCGGGTCGGGGACCGCTGCGCCGAACACGAACTCCGACGCGCAGGACGCGATCAGCCGGAACGCCGCGTTGCCCATCGGGGTGATCGGGCGGGTGAGCCCCTGCGCGAGGCTCACGCAGAGATAGACGTGCGGACCCCCGTCCGGCGGGGTCGGCAGCGGGTAGAGGGTGGTGATCGGCCGGGCCTGGGTCAGCCACAGCGTCCCAGCAGCGTCCAACGCCCACTCGATGTCTTGCGGGCGCCGTAGTGCGCCTGGACGCGGTGCCCCAGCGCGGTGAGATCACGGATCTGCGCATCGCTGAGGCATGACTGCTCGGCGTCGGCTGGCCGCGCGACCTGCTCGGTACCTCCACCGGGCAGTGCACGGACGAGCACTCGCTTGTCTCCCAGCCGACGTTCCAGGACCGTGCCAGTGGCGTCGACGACGAAGTGGTCGGGATTGACCGCCCCGGACACCACCGCCTCACCTAGTCCAGGGCTGGCGTCGATGACCGCCGACCACGGTGGCCGGTCACCGGGTCGGCGGTGAAGAGCACCCCAGCGGCCTGCGGCTGGAGCATCTGCTGGACGACTGCCGCCAGCCGCACGGTGGTGTGGTCGATGCCGTTGGTCGCGCGGTAGCTGACTGCCCGATCGGTCCACAGTGACGCCCAGCATCGGCGTACCGCGTCGAGCACGGCGTCCGCGCCGACAATGTTGAGGGAGGTGTCCTGCTGCCCGGCGAAACTTGCCCAGGGAAGATCCTCCGCGGTCGCCGAGGAGCGCGCACCGCCACCGGCACATCGTCGCCGAGGGGCGGTAGGCGCGTTCCACCGCCTCGGCGACCCCAGGGGGCACCGGAAATCCCGCTCGGACGAGCTCGCCGAGGTTCGCCGCCTTGCCCCCCACCACCGGAAGTAGCTGCGCACCCAGACAGCCAAGATCGAGGACGAGTCCTTGGTCAACGGCACCAGGTCGCTGAGCCGTGGTCATACCCGACGGTAGCTCCACGGACGAAGAAACTCAACAAATGATGAAAATCTGGTTCCCCGGCGGATGAAGTGACTCGGGCGCTGGAGCCGTGAGCGCTTCTGCGGTCATCTCCGCGATGCGGTCGAAGCCGGGACGAACAGGTGCGATTGGTAGCCTGGGACTCCTGTGCGACACACATCCCATGATCGGGTTCGGCCCGGAAGTGAGACTGACGTACTGATGCTCGACCGTGCGGTCATCGACGCCTTATTTCCCATTGACCTTCCCGAACCCGGGCACTGGGAGCAGCGCTACCCACCGCGACAGCTCCCCGGGGGCGCTCAGGTCACCCGGTTCGGCCCCTCACCAACCGGGTTCGTGCACATCGGCGGCATCTACGTGGCCACCATCGACCGCGATGTCGCGGCGCACAGTGGAGGCATCTACCTGGTGCGGGTGGAGGACACCGACCAGTCCCGCGAGGTCGAAGGCGCTCTGGCACAGTTCGCCCGCGCGTTCGACTACTTTGGTATCCCCTCCGGCGAGGACGACGAGCACGGCAGCTACGGCCCCTACCGGCAGTCCGCCCGGGACCAGATCTACCTCACCTACGTGCGGGAACTGCTACGCCAGGGCAAGGCCTACCTGTGCTTCGCCACCAAGGACGAGCTGGCCGGCATCACCGCTCGCCAGCAAGCCGCGAAGATCCCCACCGGCTACTACGGATCGTGGGCCATCTGGCGCGACGCCGACCCTGCCGCCGTGCGGGCCAAGCTGGCCGAAGGCACCCCGTACGTGGTGCGCTTCCGCGTTCCCGATGATATCGAAGGACGGCGGGTCCGCTTCACCGACGCGATTCGGGGTGAGTTGGAACATGAGGCCAATCGCAACGACACCGTCGTACTGAAATCGTCCGACCAATCCCCCCGGCTGCCGACCTACCATTTCGCGCACGCCGTGGATGACCACCTGATGCGTGTCACGCTGGTCATCCGCGGCGAGGAGTGGATCTCCTCGGTGCCGCTGCACCTGCAACTGTTTGACGCCCTGGGCTTCGCGCGGGTCACCTACGCGCACATCGCACCGCTGATGAAACAGATCCCCGGCGGCAAACGGAAACTGTCCAAGCGCACCGACCCCGAGGCCGGTGTCGATTTCTACATCGAAGCCGGCTACCCCGCTGAGGCTGTCCTGTACTACCTGCGGGGCCTGGCCAACGGGCGGCTCGCCGAGCTCCCACTCCACGCGGCGCTCGCCACCCCTATCCAGCTGGACCAGTGCGGCGTCGCCGGCCCACTGGTGGACCTGGTGAAGCTCGAGGACATCAGCGCCGACTACATCGCTACCCTGTCCGGGCACCAGATTCTGGACACCGTCCGCACCTGGGCCGGCCACTTCGACCCCGACCTGGCCACCGTCCTGGATGCCGAACAGGATCTCGCCCTGCGCGCTCTCGCCGTAGAACGCGAGGGCGTCGACAATCCTCGCAAAGACCTGCGCAAGTGGTCGGACTTCCGGGCCGCCTACGGCTTCTTCTTCCCGCAGTTGTTCACCTCGCTCTCCGGCCCCACGGACGAACGCCTCATGTCACTCGGCGTGGATGCCGCTATCGCCGCGTGCTTCGCCCAAGACTTCGCCGACAGTTACCAGCACCTGGACGACTCCCAAGAGTGGTTCAACCAGATCCGCGAGCTCGCCGCAAAACACGGCTTCGCACCCAACGCCAAGGAATACAAGAAAAATCCCGACACCTACCCCGGCTCGATCCGCGAGGCATCCCAACTCATCCGCGTCGCCCTCACCGGCTCCACCCGCAGCCCCGATCTCCACGCCGTCACCCAGGCACTCGGTGCTCCAGCAGTGCTGCACCGGCTACGCGCGCTGGCAAGCTGATCAGGCGTTCGTTGAGCGACTCAGCTGTCAGCCGCTGATGACCCATGCGCCGCACCGCTCGTACCGGTGATCTACCGGCTGTTTGCGAGATCGAGCGAGCAGCCGGTGCGGCGTTCCGAGACCTGGACATGGCTGCCGTCGCCGACGATGAACCGCTGTCCCTCATCGACCTGGCTACCTCCCAGGAGGACGTCGTGCCTGGGTCGTCACCGACGACGCAGACCGTCCCGTCGCCTACCTCCTCATCGACGTGGTCGACGGAAACGCCCATGTCGAGCAGGTGTCCGTGCACCCCGACCACGCCCGGCAGAGTCTCGGGGCGGCGCTTCTGGACACCGCCGCCGCCTGGGCCGAGCAGCCCCGCAAGGAGACGACCCATAACAACCAAGAGCGCACCCGATCCCGCCCCCGATATGTCTCCATGTCGGGCTCAGCAGGCGACGGCGGCATGACCCGCGAGGTGATCGCTTCCGACGGGGTGCGGCTGCGGGTTTATGAGGCGGGCCAGGCCACTGGGCCGACCGTGCTCTGCGTGCACGGCTACCCCGACGACCACACCCTGTGGGACGGCGTGACGGCCGAGTTAGCACAGCGCTACCACGTGGTGAGCTACGACGTGCGCGGAGCTGGCGAATCGGATAAACCGCGCGGCCGTCGGGCCTACCGGCTCGACCAACTCGCCCAGGATCTGGCCGCGGTGGTGGATGCGGTCAGCCCGAGCCGCCCGGTGCATCTGCTCGCCCATGACTGGGGAGCGGTCCAGTCCTGGCATGCTGTGACCGGGGAGTGGCTGCGCGGTCGGGTCACGTCCTACACCTCGATCTCCGGGCCATGCCTGGACCACGCGGGCCACTGGTTGCGCGCCCAGCTGCGCCAGCCGACGCCGCGCGCGCTACGCGAGCTGATCACCCAACTGATGGCGTCCTGGTACGTCTGGTTCTTCCAGCTGCCGCTGCTGCCGGAACTTACCTGGCGCACCGGGTTACCACAGCGCGCCATCGCTGCACTGGACCGCACGAGCGCCCCCACGATGTCGGACGCAGTGCACGGGATTCAGCTGTACCGAGCGAATATGGTACCCCGGCTGGGGCGACCCGGTTCCCGGACGACCGACGTCCCGGTGCAGGTCCTGGCGCCGCAACGGGATCCGTTCGTCTCGGTAGCACTGCAGACGGCCATCAGCCAGTGGGTACCCAACCTCACGGTTCGAGTCCTGCCGGGTGGGCACTGGTTGCCGCGCACCCACCCGGAGGTGGTAGCCCACGACACCGGCGAGCTGATCGAGCGCACTGAGGGTGGGCCGCACTGCTGAGCTGGCCAGGACGCTCGGGGCTACCGGACGCTGACCAGGTCGACAACGAAGACGAGCGTCTCGCCGGGTTTGATCGTGCCACCCGCGCCGCGGTCACCGTAGGCCAGCTGCGGGGGGATGGTCAACCGACGACGACCGCCGACCCGCATGCCGACGATCCCCTCGTCCCAGCCCTTGATCACCCGACCGGTGCCAAGCCGGAACTCCAGCGGGGTGCCTCGATCCCACGACGCGTCGAACTGCTGCTTGTTGGAGTGTGCGACGCCGATATAGTGCGCCCTGATCTGCGAGCCGACGATGGCCTCGGCGCCGTCGCCAACGACCTGGTCCTCGATCACCAGGTCGGTCGGCGCCGGGCCATCGGGCACGGTCACCTCGGGGCGGGTCAACTCGCTCACGTCATCCTCCTCGTCACCCCGTCGCCGTCGACGGGTCCCCTATCTTGACAGGAGGACCGGTCCCCGGTGTCTACTGCTGGCTGCGTAAGGTTCTGGCATGTCGCACGTGCGAATCGGCACCCGCGCCAGCCCGATGGCTGTGCACCAAGCCGAGCAGGTCGCCACAGCCTTGGCGACGCTCGACCCCACGATCACCACTGAGCTGATCAAGATCACTACCAGCGGCGACCAGTGGATGGGTGACCTCGCAAAGCTCGGCGGCAAGGGCGCGTTCGTCCGCGAGATCGACCGTAACCTGCTCGACGGCTCTGTTGACCTGGCAGTGCACTGCCTCAAAGACATCCCCGGCGACGTTCCCGTGCCGGCGGGCCTGACCTTCGCCGCCTACCTGGCGCGGGAGAACATCCACGACGCTGTCATCTCCCGCACCGGCGCCCCCCTAGCCGAGCTGCCGGCCGGCGCCATCGTCGGTACCAGCGCGGTGCGTCGCGCCGCACAGCTTCGTCTGCATTATCCGCACGTGGAGATCAAACCGTTGCGGGGCAACGTCAACACTCGCCTGATGCGGCTCGATGAAGGGCACTTCGACGCAATCGTGGCCGCGGTAGCGGGCCTGCACCGGGTCAACGAGGCTGACCGGATCACCGAGATCTTACCGCTGCAGACGATGTGTCCGGCGATCGGCGCGGGCATCATCGCGTTGCAGTGCCGCAGCACCGATACCGACGTCCGGGCACTGAGCGCTGGACTCAATGACGCCGAAACCGACCGGCACGCCACTGCCGAGCGCGCCATGTTGCACGCCCTGCAAGGCCACTGCAACTCACCCATTGCCGGTTACGCCAGCACTGAGCCCAACGGCAAGCTCACCTTGCGCGCCAAGGTGTTCAGCCTCGATGGCCGCCAGTGGCTCGACTCCCACCACTGGGGCGTGCCCGAGGACCCCGCGGCCCTGGGCTACTTCGTCGGCGCCGACCTGCTCCGGCAGGGGGCACGAGCCATCATCAACGCCATCGCGCACTAGCGTCCCGGCGGATCTGCAGGGCCGGCCGCGTTGTAGCGGGTCGTCGCCCCGAAAGCGCGGGTGAAGAGGAAGAGCCCGTACTGCCACACGGCGTCGATCCACTCGACGTCCAGCTCGAAGCCAAAGGCGCACACCGCGTCGACAAACTCCGGCCGGTGGAACTTCACGGAGTGCCCGTGGCAGATGCGATCGCCGCGGCGCAGGATCAGCGTGTGGTCCAGGGCCCGCAGCGTGACCGTCTGGTCCTCGGTGGCATACAGATGCCCCTCGACGGTCATGGTCTCGGGGACGTAGTGGGCCCGCGGGTAGAAGCGGTGCAAGCACCACGTCGCCGTCGAAGCACCGGCTGAAGTAAGCGAGTTGGTTCAGCCGGAAATGAGCTTGCGCCGTCGCCCCGGGCGGGTCGTTGTAGGCCTCGTCCAGCAGTGTCCATTCAGAGGTCTCGTTGAGCTGGGCCGTCGCCAGTGAGTTGTCGAGTGGCCGGAGGGAGTCTCACCCTCCGGCTCTCGCAGATCCCGGCGTGAACCTCTCGGCTCACCGGGCTCCTGTCATCCGGCTCGTGCCACTGCTGTTCTCGTTCGCAGTTCCCATCGCCAGTGGGCGAGGAGTCCTGGTCGGGACTTCTTGATCCCGGCCAGGGTTCGTGACGCCCGGCGGGGTGCCCGGCGCAGGTGTTTGTCCTTGCGTCTGGCCCACCGCACCAGGTAGCGGTCGATGTGGAACAGCACGCGCGCGGTCTCTGACGGGCGGAAGTGCCCGTAGTAGGCCGCCCACGCACCGGCTTTCGCGTTGATCATCTTGGCGATGTCGTGGAAGCTCAGGTCGCTGCGCAGGTGAAAACGCATCCGGCGGATCTGCTGCCGGACGGCCGTGGCGGCCTTGCCGCTGATCGCCGGGGTGAAGGCCGTGAACATCGTCCCGTCCTTCCGCTTGGCCGATCGCGGCTTGAACGTGTACCCCAGGAAGTCAAACGACACCTGCCGGTGACGGCCGTGGCGGTTGTTGTCCTTGCAGTACACGATGCGGGTCTTTGTCCGGGTGCACTCGCAACCCCCCGCATTCCGCCAGACGCGAGGCGATCGCGTCTTTCACCCGTCGGGCCTGCTGCTCGCTCACGCAGTGCACGATCACGTCGTCGACGTACCGCTCGAACGGCACGTCCGGGAACTCCCGCGCCATCCAGGTGTCGAAAGCGTCATGCATGAACAGGTTAGCTAGCAGCGGGGAGATCGAAGCGCC
>JBOHFG010000094.1:0-16529 GCA_050699575.1 Pseudonocardiaceae bacterium | reverse complement strand
GTGCTGTGAAGGACCGGATCACGCGGGCCGGCTTCGGTGCGCGGCAGGTGGGCCGGGTCGCGCGGCGGTGTTACGCACGACCCGCACAGGGAACCCACCATCCGACAACGCCACGTACCTGATGGGTCACCTCGCGGTCACGAACACCGCGGGCGGGGGGGTGACCGCCGTGAGGTGTGTCGCGAGGATGTCCGACCGGATGGGCCCGCAGGCCTGGGAGCCGGTCGGAGTGGAAACCCAGTGGACGGGCTGGATCAGGGCCGACCCCGCCCACCGGGCGACCATGCAGTGGCTCGCGTCCTGAGCCCACCGTGAGCGAGGCGGAGAGCTAAGATGAACGTCCATCTTGTACCCTTTCGGACGATGAGCCAACGGAACTCAGGATATAAAGTGGAAGTACAAGATGTAAATGCATCAATCGAGTGAACGCTGCCCTGTACGCTCTGTGACGCATCGGAAAGGACCTGTAGATGACCACTCCGGTCACCGCGATCGGCCTCCAACGCCGTCAGCTCGGCAACGAGCTGCGCAAGCTCCGCGAGGTCACCGGGCTCACCCAGGAGCAGGCCGCTGCGAGCCTCGGCAAGGCGGCCAACAAGATCAGCCGAGTGGAGAATGGCAAGGTCAGCATCTCCAAGACCGACCTCGACGAGCTGCTGCGGCTGTACAAAGCCTCGGCCAAGGACGCGCTGTGGTGTCGAGAGCTGGCCCAGGGCTCGCGCCGGCGCCGCACCAAGGCTGCCGCGGAGACCACCCTGTACCTGGGGCCGAAGTGGTTCCGCGCATTCCGTGACTTTGAGCAGGGCGCGTCGCAGATCATGCAGGTCGGCTCGGAGATCGTGCCCGGCAACCTGCAGACCGAGAGCTACACCCGGGCCATGTTCCTCGGCCAGGGCAGCTTTCCGGACCACAAGACCGTCGAGGACACCGTGCGGGTGCGCCGGGACCGCCAGGCGTTGCTGACCCGGGAGGACCCGGCGCAGTTCTCCTTCGTGCTCAGCGAGTCGGTGTTGCGCCGGGTGATCGGCGGCCCGAAGGTGATGGCCGGGCAGCTGCGCCACCTGGCCGAGCTGGCGCTGCTGCCTCAGGTGGACATCCAGGTCATCCCGTTCGACACGCTGTCCTACGAGGCACTCGGCTACGACTTCACCGTGCTGCGGTTTGACTACGACTCGGCCGCCGATATCGCCTACGTCGAGCTGTACGACGACGGTTTCTGCCTGGCTAAGCCGGAGACCGTGCGTCGCTACGCCGAGCTGCAGCGACGGCTGCAGGCCATCGCCCTGGGGCCGGTGGAGTCGCGTAACTTCATCGTGGAACTGGCCGGCCAGTTCGCTGCGAAACCAGACTAAGCAAGAAGGGCTAGCCCCCATGTCAACCACCTCCTTCCAGGACAGGGCCTGGTTCACCTCCAGCTACACCAACGGCGGGCAGAACAACTGCGTCGAGGTCAACTACTCGCTCGCGGGTCACGTAGGGGTGCGTGACTCCAAACTTGGCACCACCAGCCCAGTGCTGGCGTTCCCCACGCCACAGTGGGCCTCCCTCCTCGCCACCCTCCGGTGAGCTTCACCGCGTTCTGGATGCAGACTGCACTAATTCGGGCACTCGTGACCGCAGTCTGCATCCAGAACGCGGGTATGCGATTGCGGGGTCTTGATCATGGTGGAGAGTCTGCGGTTCTGGTGGTGACCGGCCGACTCCTCGCGCTGGCACGTCGCTGCGGAGTCGCGGCGCAGGCCGCTGCGGACGACCGTGACGCGGTTGCAGCTCGATGCCTCGCTCCTCAGCCCCGTCGGCCTTGCCGCGAGTTCGGTGGTACCAGATCACGTGGCCCACGCATCTGGCATGATGACGCCGACCGTGACGCTGCGAGCACGGTCGAGCACAAGCAACGCTGGGGTGAGCGATGCAACTGGCGGGCGAAGACGGCACCTTCCTGTCGGCGGCACAACAAGGCATGTTCGCCATCGACACGGTAGTGGCCGGTCAGATGAAGACGTCCATCGAACAGATTCAGGAGGTTCTGGAGCAACGGCTGAAGCGGATCGGGCAACTCAAGACGCAAGCCATGCTGGGTGACCTGCAGGAGGCGCGCGCCATCGCGGGGCTCGACGTTCGGGTGGCTTCCCATGACCACCAGTCGCTGGACTTTGTGCTGCGGCGCTTTGATGAGGCGCTGGGCCACTTGCACCAGGCAGCCGACACCTGCACGCGGAACTACGAACAGGTCGACGCGCAGGCTGCACAAGGCTTCCGGCAGCTCAGTGAGCGATGAGCATCCGTACCGGCATCGCTGCGCTGGTCCTGGCTGTGGTGGTTGCGGGCTGCTCGGCACCTCAGGCAGGCATCCCGGCTCGCGAGCCGACACCCTCGGGGCCGCCGTTACCCCCGGCTTCTCTGCTGCCGGCCGCCGCATCGCCGGTAGGCTTGGCTGCTATCAAGGCGTGTGATCTGCTCACCGCCCAGGAAGCTAGCTCGCTCGGTATGCGCCCCCAGGGACGGGCCGAGGAGATCATCGGTCTGCGCCGTTGCGACTGGACCACTCCGGGGGGTGGCGGTGTCTCCACCGGCATTAACGAGCACCGCGGGATCGACGGGCTTAACCTCGCCGACGCGTCCAGCGTCACCGATGTCAGGATCGGCCGGCACCAGGCGAAGCGTGCTTTGGAAGGCAGCGGACCCGGGTATTGCGAGACCATCTTCGCAGTCGGCGACAACGCGAATGTGAGCGTGTTGACTCTGTACCTGGACGACACAGCTCGAGCCTGCGCGGTTGCTGACCGCGCTGCTGTGCTCGTTGAGTCGAAACTGCCGTAGGGGGAGAGATGGCACCGAGTGAACCTTCCGGGTCAGGCCTGCCGATGCGGCCGGCGATTGATATCCCCCGCACGAACGCGGCCAGTCTGGAGCACTCCGAGCTTGTGCAGATGATCGCCAAAGTCAATGGTGCCCAGGTGCACGAGCTGGGCACCATGTGGAACAATCTGGGTACGGAGATCATCGGCTTTGGTGACAGCCTGTACAGTACCGCGACCAGCAGCGAATCGATCTGGGTCGGGCAAGCCGCAACAGCGGCCCGCGCACGGCTGAACGAGCTGGTGAGGTGGTGCGCGCTGACCGGCGCTCAAATGCAGCACATGGGCACCAAGGTCATGCGTGTCCAAGCTGAGGCCGCCGAGACCGCGCAGAGGTCGATGCCGACTCCGGTGCCCTTTGACCCGGTGGGATACCAGAACCAGCTCAACTCGACGAGCGACCTGAGCGAATGGGTGCGGATCCAGCAGGACGCCCAAGCGCAGTCCGCCCGGCACAATGCGGCGCACGATCAGGCGGTTCGGGTCATCGAGACCTACAGCGCGTCCCTGCTCAGCACCAACGGAATCATGCCGGCCTTCACGCTGCCACCGGAGTTCGGCAACACAGACACCCCGTCAGCTTCTAACATACCGGCGCCGCACGGCAGCGGCACCGGAGTAGACGGTGGCGCCGGAGGGGGTCTCAGCGGCGGGGGTAGCCCGCAGATCGCCCCGGGCTCCGGCGGTAGTGGCCCTGGTGGCGCTAGCCCGGGCCCTGGTGTCAGTAGCTCGGGCTCTGGTGTCAGTAGCCCGCCGGGCCTCGGCGGCGGTAGCCCAGTTCCCGGTGGCGGTGGTCCCGGTAGTAGTGACCAACTGTCCGACAGCGTGGCACCGGCGGCCACGCTGGGGCAGGTGGTATCGGACCTGCCTGACGCCGGCCCCCCGGCGGAAGAGGGCGGGGGAACCGGTGTACCGGGCTTCCCGCCCGCCACCGCAGGGGTTGGCGTGGGAGGGCGCGGATCCAGCGGCGGCGTAGGCAGCAGATTCGGCCCGCGCGGCTCGAGCGCTGTGAACGTCCTGGGACGCGACTGGTTTGGCTCGACAGGTGGGGCGGAGAGCGCCACCTGGGCCGACCGGAGCATCCAGGAGATGAACGGTCGTGTTCCCGGGGCCGGCCCCGGGATGGGCGGCGCGTTCTCCCCGATGGTCGGTGGGGCTCGCGGCCAAGGCGCGGAGGACACCGAGCATCAACGCCCCAGCTACCTGGTCGAGACCGAGGACGTCTGGGGTGACGGTCGACGTGTCGCGCCACCCGTCATCGGTGAAGATCCACCCGAATACTACCACTGAGGCGTGCGATGATCCGGGACATTACGCTCACCGCCGAGCAGTACGACATCTGCTGGGCTGATCTCAACCTCGGTGAGCACGTCTACCCGCTGCGGATCCGCAGCCACGGTCAGACCTACGAGGTGCGGGCCCGCCTTCGGCAGCGGGTCTACCAGCAGCTCGGAGCCCGCGACCTGGCCCGGGGCGAACAACTGGAGCCAGCGCTGCACGATGCCCTGACCCTGCTGGCCCGCGCCCCCATTTGGGTGGACATGCACTGGCTCGCCGAGCCGGGACAGAGCGAGACTGACCGGGCCGTCGCGGCCCGCTCAGGTGAGCACGGATTGGTCGCGCGCCTCGACGCAGCAGGGCTGCGGCTGATGCCGCGGCGGGGTGCCTCGCTGCTGCTCGCACTTCTCGACCAACTGCCCGCGACGGCCGCAGCGGCCGGCCAGTCGATCACCCTCCCGAAGGCTGCCCTCACCCCGTCCCCACCCGCCGAGCAAGACAGCGTCTACGACACCTCGCCCGCAACATCGGGTCGCTTCGGGCACCAGGTCCGCACACTTCAGACGGTGCTGGCGAAACCCCGGCTGCGCGGCGGGCAGATCGTCCCCAATGCCCGGGACCGGACCGGTAAGCGGCACCGCTGCCGCCCGATGGAGTGGTTCGACACCGAGGCAGGCCGCTGGACCGCCCGCCTGCAGCCCACCGCCGACGGCGGTGAGTACCTCACCGTCGCGCCCGCCGACAGCGCCCGCATCGCCACCCAACTAGCCGAGACACTCAACCACCTGATGCGCTGACTCCCGGCCATGGATAATGAGATTAGTGCGGTAGCATGGCCATTCTAGCGCAGGTGTAGAATGTGAACAGGATCACGAGACCCGTCACGAGCACTGTGGGCAGCGTACTGTCCGCAATGGGCAGCAGCGTAACGACGGCCAAACCCACAGCGCAGATTGCTGCGATAACCAAGGCGAGCACACGGGCGATACGCCCAACCCGAGCTGCCGGCCCATTCGCCGCCGGATCCTGGCCAATCGCCCTACGCGCCCAAAGCAGCAGTGCGGCAAGTACGACCAACGACGCCGCGCAGAGTTGCTCCTGCGCGAGTAATGGCGCGGCGACCCGCACGTGCCCTTCATCGACCAGATTCGCGAGAAGCAGCCGCAGGAACGCGATCAGCGCTGCAACGCAGAGGTACAGAACCGCGTTGAGCAGGCAGAACAGGCGCAGCCGAACCGGGTGGCTCGGCGCAACGTATGTTGTTTTCTCGTCCGAGCCGTTACTGGGGCGTCCAGTCACTCTTGTCCCATCTCTCACGCCTGGCGTCGGACATCTCGTTGGCCACCGCGGATGGCCAGTCGCCGTTGGCGAACTGCCCGTCCATGGTGGACTGTTGCTCGATCTTCGCTTTCTTCTCCTTAAGTGTGTTGATGAAATTGATCTTCAGAATGGGAAGCGCTGCGAGGAAGGTGATGGTGAGCGTCATCGCCGTGGTCAGTGACGCGACGGTGCCAACTCCGGTGCAGATGCCGATGATGCAGAGGGCCATCAAGACAACGTAAGGGCCGAAGATAACTGCGACGCCAGTCCAGAACGAGGACAGTGCGCTGGCGATCTCGTTCAGCGTGGTCTGCAGGGTATCGGTAATCGTCTTGATCTGGGTGAGTGCCCTGCCCTGCGCGGTGACCGCCTCCGCATAGCGCTCCGCCGCGTCACCGGTCCACCTGTTGTCGACCTCCAGCGCCTCTTTCGTCAGTAGGCCGGCCTGCGTGCTCGCACGGTGCCCGACCTGCTCGTTCCAACTCTCGCCCACAGTGCGCAACGCGGGCTCCGAACCCCGCTCACTGAACAGCTTGGCGATCTCGTTGAAGACCTCGGTGACTTTCGACGAGCACATCTCGAACACGGACGTGATCGGCTCCGTCAGGAAGCCTGGCAAGAAGCTCAGCACGTGGTTGACGTCGTTGACAATGTCGTCCCACGCACTCTTGAGCTTCTCCAGCAGCTTACTGACCGTGGTCAGGGGGTCTTCGAAAACGATATCTACAGCCATGAGCCAGCCCCCTACCTTATCTTGCCTATCCTGTGGGCGCCCTTGGTATCCTCATACTTGTAGGTATCCGCGCTCGTCTTGAGCGCACCGGAGATCTTGTTAAACTCGCTGTCCGCCCCGGTCAGCAGATGAGCGACGCGTTGCTGCAATGCCGTGTACGTGGCGACCAGTCCGAGGATTTCCGCATCGTAGCCAAACTGGTCACGGCCCAGCACCAGGTTTTGCGCCGATGTGGCTGCGGCCCTCATCTCATCGGATGCCGTGGCCCACTTCGTCGCGTCCAAGCGCATCGCATCGCACGCAACCTTCACCTTCTTTGTAGCCATGGGAGACACCTTCAATTCCTGTGCTCGGACGGAAGAGGCTAGCGCGACAAGCCCAGCTGCCTGCTCAGCGCTTCGGGATCACTGGCCAGTTCCTGCAAGCGGGCGATCGACGGGGGGAGTGGGATCCCGCCTGAACCGCGGGACGCCGCCTGCCGCCAGGCGGCCTGGAACGCACTCATCGCCTCTGCGCGGATCTCGGTGTGCCGGGCGGCCGAAGCCCACCTGACGTCCACGTCCACGCCGGAGACAGTGAGTATGAGGATGTAGGCGGTGCCTGCCGCACCTGGGCGGTGTATTCCGCCAGCTCGGCATCGAACCGGGAGAACAGGTCGCGCACCTCGTTCACCAGGCTCTGTGCCACCGGGCTGGTCGGGTCGCCGCCCGCAGAAGGCGCGTTCCGGTGGAGAACCTCAAGCGCATCCAGATCGAGCTGCTCCACCTGGCTGGCGACCCGGTTGGCGATCGCCTTGTTCACCGCCGCAAGCAGCACCCGGCCAAGATCGCTCGGCCGCACCACGCCACGCCACTGTGCCGAGATGACCACATCGGACACCGCGCCCTGCTCGTCGACCAGCACCGTGATAGCTGCGGCACTGCCCTGGGGCGCGACCTGGTCAGCCCGAGTGGTCCGGCGCGGGTGGTAGTCCTCTTCCTCGTCGACGTCCTGCTCGGTGAAATGGCGCCGCCAGTCATCGTTTTTGTCCAACACGTGCACTCCTTTCGGTCACGTGGGCAGTACTACTTCGCTGGCAGGTGGCAGCCGGTATGCATGCTGAGAATGGTGTTCACCGCGGTACCGAAGTTGAACGTGCCGCCATACGGGTCCGGCACCACGATTTCGTGATCAGCAGGCCGGTTGACGAGCACTTCGGGGGTGCTGAACCCGTATTTTCTGGTGATCTCCCGCACGATTGCCACCGCATCGTTCCACCGCGCATCCGGTATGTTGCCCCGCCCGACCCAACGGGCCAGTGAGCGGCTTTGCCCCTCGGGCACACCCGGAAACTCGAACCCGCAACCACCATGCTCTTCGTTGTTGTCGTTCACCCAGGTCAGCCCGCCGATATCGGTACTGAGCCGGTCCCGCAGCTCAGCCTGCATTCGCTCGTATCGGATGCTGATCTGCGCGATATCCGGCCGCTGACGCAGCGTTGCCCATTGCTCGTCCACGCTTCTGCCTGCCACGTTCCTGCCTTCCACGTTCATGACGCCGCATCCGCCGAGTAAGACCGTCAGCACCAGCACGGCGGCGTGCCATCCCCGGCTGCGGCTAGATTCCCGGAACAATATCCCGCATCTTGTTGACCACGTCGCGGCTGGTCTCAACAGCACCTCCAACAATTCTACGGCCAATCTTGACCGAGTCATGGACGACGTCACCGACCTCATCGAGGAACTCCCGGGCATGGTCGCCGAAGCCGGTGTTCTCACCATAGATCTCCCAATCCGCTAACCCGGCGACGACTATGCTCATATTGTACTGACTGGTACTGTTCGGTGTCAGATAATTGGAGTGCCCAGTCACCTCTTGTAGTCTCTCGCCATCCAGATTAGTGCTGGCTCCTGAGTACAGGTCGGTGAGGTCGTCGAGCTGGTTAGGATCGTGACCGAACCAGCCGAGATCAGCGACGGGGTCGTCCTTCGCCTCAATGACGTACGCATGCCCTTCGGGTACCCGAAGGGCTCCGACATTCGAGGTCCCGATTCCTGGTGAACCGCAGAAAATCACATCATCGACGCCGACGGCCTGCTCTACGGCGTACCCGGTGACGGTTGAACCGTAGGAGTGGCCGATCACGGTGAGGTGCGGGTCAACGGGGCGAGCCGCGTCGATGCCGTCCAGGAACCGGGCGAGCGCCTTCCCGCCGGCTCGGGCCTGATGCTCGCCGGCCACTGACCGGTCCGGATCCACAACCTCGCCCGACTGTGGTGCCTCATAGCCGATCCAGGTGACGGCGGCGACCGAGTCCTTCCCGCCGTGCCGCTGGGACTCGTCCTCAGCTTGCCGGCGCATCAAGCTTATTTGGTCGTCATACCCCGTCAAGCTGTCCTCCACCGTGGAGGTGAAACCGGGGGTGAACACCGCGACGTGCGTGGCCTTGTCGACGTCGCCGATCGCCACCGCGGCCTTGACCCGCCGGCCCCAGGTGTCCAACAGCAGCAGTTGCCGATCGCCCCGCGCCAGGGTGGCGTCGAGCGCGTCGAGGGCCCGGAGCTTGTTCCGCACCTGGCCCAGCTGGGCACCTGCGGACAGTTCACCCCCGGAGGCCGCCGCCTGCAGCTGGGTGAGCTGAGCCTGCAGCGCACCGCGCTCCTCAGGGATCCGGGAGCGGTTCGCGCTGTCCCGGACCTCGGCCGGGAGGCCATCCAGGTTGCCGAGCAACTCCGGACGCGAGGCCACCAGGATCGTCCGCTCCGCGTCGGACAGCGACGACCACCAATCCGCAACCTGCTGCGGTGTGGCACCACCCGGTGGCACCCTCGCGGAGAGTCCACCGGCTGCGGCAGCCAGGGTGGTGTTGTCGTCGATCTCGAATCGGGCTGCGGCCCGCAGCACCGCGGTAAGATCCGCGTCGACCTGCTCGGCGCCGCGCAGCACCTGCTGCACCAGCCCGATGACCGCACTCTGCACGGCGGCTCGTTCCTGAGCCATTGGCGCGGTCTGATCGGCGGGCGGCGCCACCTCGATCACCGTGCCGTCTGGGCCGATCACGAGTCCGTGGAACCTGGCCAGTGCCTCGGCCTCGGCCAAGGCACGCTGTAATTCGATGACGGCATCTGCGGTGTCCCCGACCGCGCGGCGCACCCTGGCGACCCCGGCGACGATCCGGCGCATTCGCTCGGTGAGCCGGTCGAGGTTCGCTGCCGCAGCCGGGGCCGCCACGCCAGCCCAACCTGCCGGGTTGCGGACGACAGCCAAGTCATCGTCCAACGTGATGAGGGCCTCGCGGTGAGCGCCGAGCACGGCAAACACGCCGTCCAATTCGGCAGGTTTCCACTGCCGGACGTCGGCTAGGCTGAGCATCAGTGAACGGGACCTTCGCCAGTCCCGGTGAAACTCGTCTCAGCCTGCTCATCCGTTGCCTGGTAGAGCTGGGCGCTGGCGTGCAAGTTGTCGCCGTGGGCGGTGACCTCGGCACTCCAGGACCACATCGCGGCGCCCCACGCCTGCACCAGCTCACCTGAGGTCGCCGCGGCGGTGCTACCGGGCAGCGCCCCGGCTATCTCCTCCACTGCGCCGGGAAGATCCACCGCAGCCGCGTTCCCACCCACCAACCGGGCCGTCGACCCGGCCGCCTGCAACGCTTCCAGGCTGGTCCCGAACCCGCCGGCCACAGCATCCTCCCTTGGACCCGCAACTCGTGATGACCGTGACATTCTGTGCCCTAACGACTACTGGTGGCGACCAGTTTCACTCAACGCCTGGCAGCAGGTACGGCCTGACCTGCTCGCGATCGTGCGACGAGGGGCGGATGACCTCGGCCGTCACGTCGGCAGCTGCGCGTTGCTCATCGTCGATTCCGATGGTGCTCGTGCGTGGTATCGGGGGAGCCGCCCATCATGCGCAGCATGGCGATCCCGCCGGTGCGTACGAAACGAACGATGAGCATGGCCGCCAGAAGCAGGAAAGCGATGTTGAGCCAGGTGGTGTAGTTCCACGAGATGCCTTCTGTCATCACCGTCGCTGAGCGCTGCGCGGGGATCAACCCGGCCACCCCGAAGAGGAGTTCCACGAGGTAGCCGGCACTGACCATGGCGGCATAGAAGGTGCCCAGCAGCACCAGCGCCATCCGTGCGCCGTAGTAGCGGCGGTAGATAGTGAGGATTGGCAGGATCAGCAGGTCCGCGAAGAGGAACGAGACCACGCCGCCGAAGCTGATGCCGCCGTTCCACAGCACGGCTGCCAAAGGGACGTTACCAATCGAGCAGACGAAGCTGAGGATTGCCACGATCGGCCCGATGATCGGTCCCCACAGTGCCGAGCCCACCGGGTGATCGGTGAAGAACAAGACGCGCCACCACGAGTCGGGTACCCAGGCGCCGATGGCCCCGGCGATGAGCAGTCCGATCACGAGATCGCGCAGGATCGCGGCCCACTCCATGACGAACACGTGCGCCACCGCGGTGAATCCCTCCGCTGAGCCCAGTCTGGTCCAGAACGAGCCCGCGGCGGGTACGGACATGTCCATTGCGGCATGGCCTTCCATGGCGCCGGCCAAGCCTTTGTCGGCCTGTTCGCGGGCCTTGTCGATCAGTTGCTGGCGGACGACGAGCCGGAACAGCACGGCCACCAGGAGAATCATGATCGGACCGCCGACGAACTCGGCTGCGGTGAACTGCCAGCCCAACAGCAGGGCCAGGATCACCCCCATCTCGATCACCAAGTTGGTGGAGCCGATCTCGAAGGCCATCGCCGCGGTGAAGTTCGCGCCTTTGCGGAACAACGATCGGGCCAGCGCCACCGCGGCGTAGGAGCACGACGAGGACGCCGCTCCCAGGGTGGAGGCGACCGCGAGGGTGCGGGGGTGGTCGTCACCGAGCAGCCGCACGATGGTGGATTTTCGTACCACCGCCTGCACCACCGCGGACAGCGCGAACCCGAGGATCAATGCCCACAGGATCTCCCAGGTCATCGACCCCGCCAACGCCAACGCGTGCCTGATCGCGCCCACGACAACCACCTTCTCTAATACCCTATGGGGGTATTTGTCGTCGCAACCGTAGTCTGCAGAATCACGGTTGTCACGGTGTCCCGCACGACGTTCGCTGCGGGCGTGCGTGAGTACCGTGGGGGTAGTTCGAGTTCGACGGGAGATACGATGAACGGCGGCGCACCCTTGGTGCGGGCCACGGCCCGCCTGGTCGCCGTATGCGCGGTGCTTGCCGGATTGTTCCTCATGCACGGCCTGCCCATGCAGGGATGTCACGGCGGAGCCGGAATGCTCGCACTGCCGATGGTGCACCCGGCAGCGGCGCCCGCCGAACTCGATATGGCGGCTGGTGCCATGGCCGCATCGGTGAGCCACTCGCCGGCGTATGATGTGTCTGAGGTTGGGTCGGATGCTGGTGAGTCGGGCGCATTGTGCGTGTCGACACCCCCGCCGCCGGGATGGGCCGGGCTGCTGGCGCTGCTGCTGGGTGTCAGCGTCGTCGGGCTGCTCAGGCCCCCGGGCCGGGTGACCTCTCCGAGCAACCAGCGGCTCCGCGCTCCGCCGATAGCCGGGTCTGCCCTGCTGAGGACTCTGTGTTTGTCCCGGACGTGACAGACGCCCGCTGACCGAGCCCACCGGTTTGGTCAGCCGCTGTGTCCTGTTCACCGTGCACGCCGCGCGGCGTGCTCTCCGGAAAGGCTCACTGGACTCCGATGTTGACATCTACCTGGTGGCGTGCTCGCGCCTTGGCCGCAATCCCTTTGACGGCTCTCCTCGTGACGTCCTGTGGTGGCTCCGCCGGCACGTCCGGGATGGACCACCACGCAACAACCGCGCCGAGCGCGTCCCACCATGACGGCATGCCTACCGGTGATGGCTTGACCGCCGATGCCTCCGGTTTCCGGCTCGCCGCAGCCACCTCGTCGCTGCCGGCCGGTCAACCGGCTTCGTGGCAGTTCCGTATCCTCGGCGCTGGCGGCAGGCCGGTCACCGCGTTCGAGCCGGACCAGACGAAGCTGATGCATTTCTACCTGATCCGCTCCGACCTGACCGGTTTCCAGCACATCCACCCCAGCATGCGCGCCGACGGGACATGGACCGCCCCACTGGGACCAGCTCAGCCGGGGACCTACCGGGCGTACACCTCGTTCATCACCAAGGATCCCTCCGGCGCGACGGTGCCTCTGGTGCTCAGCCAGCTGGTCACCGTGCCCGGAGCCGCAACCGCGACGCCGTTGCCGGCGGCGTCGATGACCACCCAGGCCGACGGCTATACCGTGACGCTCTCCGGTGATCAGATCACGGCCGGCCGGGAACACACGCTGAACGTCACGGTGTCCCAGGACGGTCAGCCGGTCACCGACCTGCAGCCCTACCTGGGCACCTACGCGCACCTGACCGCCTTTCACGACAACGACCTCGCCTTCGCCCACCTGCACCCGCACGGCACGGTCAACGGAGACCACGGAGGTCCTGCCCTGTCGTTTGCGGCGAGCCTGCCCAAAGCCGGCAACTGGCGGTTGTTTCTGCAGTTCCAGATCGCAGGTGTGCCGCACACCGCGGCGGTGACGCTCGCCGTCGGATAACCCGTGGTGTACGCCGTGCGCGGACCGATCCGGCCGTCGATGTGCCAGGCTCGAGGGTGTGACCGATGCTGCGGCTCGCTCCCGGGTGAGTGCTTGGCGCTACGCCCTGAGCACGACCAACCCGCCCGATGGCCCGATCGACGCAGTGACCCGCTGGATCGTGGTCTCTCGCGCCGCTGTGTTGCCGATGACGCTGGTCGCCGGGCTGGTGGCCGGTCTGCTCGCCGCCCGCGCACCCGGCCTCGACTGGCGCTGGCTCGTCCTGGCCGTCATCGGGATCACCCTGGCGCACCTGGCCAACAACCTGATGAACGACCTCTACGACACCAGCGCCGGTTCGGACACCGCGAGCTACCCACGTGCGCTGTATGCCCCGCATCCGATCCTGTCCGGGCTGGTCACCCGCCGGACACTGATCGCGTCGGTGCTCATCGTCAACGCCGTTGACCTGGCAATCCTCGTCGTGCTCGCGCTGGCGCGGGGCTGGCCGGTGGTGGCATTCGCGCTGGCTGGGTTCGTGCTGTCGGTGGCCTACACCGCACCGCCGCTGCGGCTGAAGAAGCGTGGCCTGGGGGAGCCGGATGTGCTGGTGGTGTGGGGGCCGCTGATGGTCGGTGGCACGTACTACGCGGCGGTCGGGTCGATCACCTGGCAGGTGCTGCTGGCGTCATTGCCCTATGCGCTGCTGTGCACGTCGGTGCTGATGGGCAAGCACACCGACAAGATTCCCTACGACGAGCCGCTGGGCATTCGCACGCTGCCGGTGCTGCTGGGCGAGCGGCGGGCCCGGGCCGCGACGCTAGCCCTGATGGCCGGCTTTTACCTGCTCATCGTGGTCTGCGTGCTGGTGGGTGCGCTGCCGTGGCCGGCGCTGCTCGCGTTCGGCGGGTGCTACCGGCTGGTCACGGTGTGGCCGTGGTTCCGCCGGCCCCGGCCGGAGCAGCCGCCGCGCCCGGTGCCGGTGTGGCCGCTGTGGTTCGCCGCGCTGGCGTTCGTGCACCTGCGAATCGCCGGCCCGCTGCTTGTCGCGGGCCTCGCCGTGGCTGCCATCGCAGGGATCTGATCAGGGCTTGTTGAGCCGTTCGGCAAGTTCGCGCATCGCCGAGCGCGGGCTCACGCGCAGCGCTTGCCGAGCGAGTTTGTTGGGCACGCCCGGGATCGCGATCGTCTTGCCGCTGAGCATCGAGCGGTAGCCGTAGAGTGCAACGGAGGCCGCGTCCGCGAGATGGCCCTTGGCGAGTACTGAGTTCTCGGCATCGGCCACCTGGAAGATCTCGGTCGCCGTGGGGCCCGGGCACAGCACCGTGGCTGTGACGCCCGTGCCTCGTAGCTCGTGGGCAAGTGCTTCGGTGAAGCTGAGCACATATGCCTTGGAGGCGTAGTACGTCGCCATGAATGGTCCTGGCAGGAACCCCGCCATCGAGCTGACGTTGAGGATGCGGCCGCTGCGCCGAGTGATCATCGCTGGCAGGAACAAGCCCGTCAGGTGCGTCAGGGCCATGATGTTGAGCTCGATCATGTCCAGCCCGCGCGCGAGCTCCAGCTCGGCGAAGGCTCCATTCGCCGCGAAACCGGCGTTGTTGACCAGGAACTCCACCTCGATACCCGCCTGGATCAGCTCCTCATGGAGATGCGGTGACGCCTTCGGATCGGTCAGATCGGCGGCGATGACGGTCGGGTGGATCCCGTGTGCCTGGCTCAGCTCAGTGGCCAGCTGATCGAGCTTGTCGCGCCGACGGGCAACGAGCACGACGTCGTGACCGTCGGCGGCGAACAGCCGTGCGAACTGCGCGCCGAGCCCGGCTGAGGCACCGGTGACCAGGGCCGTCTTTCCCGTGCGTGGCATGTCGACCCTCCGTACAGTACCGGCGGCGTCAACACGGCGCAGCCCCACATGAGTACTACGGATCGGAGACGTCGTGAGGTACAGGCTGCTTTTTGTGGGCAGTATGATCGCTGATCTGGCTGGTACGAGTGCTGAAGCACTGCAGCTGATGGCACGTTCATGCGGCAGGCACCTGTCGGCGCTGCCTGGCGGGGAATTGGAGGATAACGCTGGCTGGGTCGCTGACCGGCTCGAAGAGTTTGCCGAGCTGCCCGTTGTCAGAACGGTGAAGAAATGTCGGATAAAGGCGCTGAGTTATCTGGGTGTGCCGGTCTACAGGTGTGTATCATCAACCCTATCGACTTGGCTTGGCCTAGCCTTTTTGGCTCCCAACGTGCGTTCGATGCCTTCGCGATGGCAACGTGGCGCGAAGTTGACAAGGTTGTCAATCTGGCGGAAAGTCAAAAATGTTATACTACAGATCGACACTCCGGTCAGTAACATTGCGGCCAACTGCTTGGCTGGAAATAAGGACGTGATTGCCGGCCTCGCGCGCATGCTGCAAGACCTCGTCGCGGGCTTCCCGTCAGGAGTCGAAACAGGTGTGCATCTATGTGCCGGTCGCTACGGGGCTCGCCCGTTTGGCCCGGCGCTGCTGTATGGGATGAGGCCTATGGCTAAGCTGACTTTGGCGATCGGTCAGCATGTGCCAAACCTGCACTACATTCACGCACCGGTGATTGCGGGTATGCATCGTCCCCGCAAACCCGGCTCATTTTACCAGGGCCTGGAGCTGTTGCGAGAGTTGCCGGGATCCATGGGTCCCTACCTGGGGATGGTGCACCCCGATGAACCACTCATGGACGGCGCCATGCCACAGCCCGCAACGCGCCGACGGCACCGCTGGGCAATCACGTGATCGCCCAGCGGCACCGGCTCGATTCACCAGTGAGGAGCGTTGGCGCCGTTGGCGCCGAAGACGCTGCCAGCGCTGAAGAACTGGTTGATCCCCTTGCCGACGTTGGTGGCGACACCACCTACTGCGCCTTGGCCGTCGCCGCCCACGTTGGTGCCGCCGCTGATGGTGAAGAGCGTGAGGACGATACGGGCTGGAAGCAACTCTACGTGCTGCGCCTCAAGCTCAGCAAAACTCAGTGAGTCAGACATCAAATCCTCCTAGAAACGTCTATCGCTGCGGTGGAACCTTGCGGTCGTGACCTGAGCTAACCGTCAGATCGGGCCGCAGGTCCAAGTCCTGCAACGATCACGCAAGAACCCCCCCTCAAAACCGTCATCGGGCGGTTTGAGACTCGCGTGGTTCAATTATGACGGATCCTTAAGGATAACTAAAATAACACCACCCTTATGGCGCAGTGTATGTCCGATTGCGTGGCGGTCTGCGTACTTTCTGTTTCATATTTACCCTCACCTAACACACTCCTCGAACACGATTTCTCACCGAGTGTGCAAATTCGTCTGAAATGGGGTGGAGTCCCGCCGCTTGCGTCAGCGACGATGCGGCCGTCACAGTGACGATGCCAGGCCAGATCCGGGCGAGGTTGCACCACATGACAGGTAGCAAACGTGGTGGTCTCCGTCGGGCCGTAGACATGCACCACAATAGCCTGGGGACACGCGTCCAAGATCGACTGAATAGCCGAAGGAGAAACCATCTCTCCTCCCGTCCACACCTGCTGCATTCTTGCACAGCAGCTAGGGCTGTGCTCGGCCATGAGGTTGAACAACGCCGTCGTGAGAAAAACACTAGTAATGTCGTGCTGGGTGATCACTTGTTCTAACGAGTGGATGTCCATCTCACCGGGCGGGGATATCACGATCTGCCCACCACCCAACAGCGGCACCCACACCTCATACGTTGAGGCATCAAACGCCGAGGGCGAATGTAGTAACACCCGTTCCTGGGCGCCACCACGCCACCACGGATCACACG